>CACZSP010000370.1 GCA_902783905.1 uncultured Ruminococcus sp. | reverse complement strand
TCATCCCCTTATAAAGGGATGTAGCCAAGCGGTAAGGCAAGGGACTTTGACTCCCTCACGCGTCGGTCCGAATCCGGCCATCCCTGCGGAGACCAAAGGCGGACGCAGAATGCGCCCGCCTTTGGTCTCCGCAGGGATGGCCCGGGAATCGGCCCGGGTGGCGCTCGCAGGCGCGGGACACGTCGGTTCGCATTCGCCGCCCGTAGATCGACAAGCTCGCTTGTCAGGCGGAGGGCGAGCGAATCTTCGCCGAAGGCGAATACCCGGCCCCGGCAAAACAGAAAGCGTTGCGCCTACGGGCGCCCCGTGTTCACTGACAGGAATGGAGCAGGATCCGTCCGGGTGTTCCGCGCAGGCGCGGGACACCCGGACGGCCGTTTTTTATCAATACAAAAAACTTGTTTTTTCGGCTGATTTATGATATACTATAACTAATTATTATTACTCAAAATGTGGGCGAAAAGATGGAAGAACAGAAGATTACGGTAACGATAAAGACCCGCGGAGAAAAGTGCGAGATGACCGACGCCGAGATCGAAAGATGGTATCTCGACAATATCGCAAAGCTTTTCAATCCGGAATACGGGACTCCGGTCATCAAAGTAAAAGTCGAAAGAAAAGAGACGAAAGACTGACCGGATGACGTACAGGATCGTTCGCAGTTCAAGAAAGACGCTGTCTCTCGAGGTCACTCCGGACGGCGTTTGCGTGCGCGCGCCCTACCGCGTTCCGGCAAAAGAGATCGACCGTTTTGTTTCGGAACACGCCGGGTGGATTGAAAAGCAGGAAAAGCGCATCGAAGAACGTAAAAAAGCGGCGGCGGACGCCGTTCCGCTGACGAAGGAAGAGATCCGCAGTCTCGCGGATGCGGCTCTGCGGAAGATACCCGGGCGGGTGCGCTACTACGCGCCGCTTATCGGCGTCGAATACGGCAGGATCACCATACGCGCCCAGAAGACGAAATGGGGCAGCTGCTCAACGAAAGGGAATCTGAATTTCAACTGTCTGCTCATGCTGGCGCCGGACGACGTGATCGACAGCGTCGTCGTTCACGAACTCTGCCATCTGCGTGAAATGAATCACTCGAAAAGATTTTACGACGAAGTCCTGCGCGTTTTCCCCGATTACAGCAGGTGCGAAAAGTGGCTGAAGGATAACGGGAGAAGTCTGTTCTCCAGACTGCCGAAACAGGGAGAAGGATAACGTGATGACTATCGAGACCGAGCGGCTGATACTGCGCCCGTTTCGCGAAGGGGATGGCTCCGACGTATTCGAATACCTTCATGAGCCGGAGGTTAACTGCTTTGCCTGCATGAAGCTGGATTCGCCCGATGACGCCGAAAAAGAGGTCCGCGAACGCTCCGGCGAGACAGAGTATTACTTTGCGATCGTTCTGAAGGCATCGGGAAAGGTGATAGGCGAGATAGACGCGTATCCCGAGGCGGGAGAGCCGCACGCGGATGACGACGCCCCGAAGGACACATTCAGTCCATGCTGGATGCTTAACAGAGAATATCATGGACGCGGATACGCCTTCGAGGCGGCGCACGCCTTTTTCGATTATCTTTTCAGGGAAAAGGGCGCCCGACGCATATACGCCTACGTCGAGGATCACAACGCCGCGAGCCGGCGCCTCTGCGAAAAGCTCGGGATGCGTCTCGAGGGAGTTTTTCGCGAGTTCGTTTCATTCGTCGACGACGCAGGAGGCGATCCGGTATACGAAAACACCTGTCAGTACGCGATCCTGAAAAAAGAATGGCTTGCCTGCGACGGGGTATCGGAACAGATACGCAGGATAACTCGCTTTGAACGCATTTTCGACAGGATAAAGCTGGCTTTGTCCGAATTTGACGCCGCGGCTGACCGCCTTGAAAAGCTGAAGCCCGACGTCGAGTTACTGTCGGCATACTATTCCGGCGACGACTGGAAACGCGACTTTGCCGACGACGAGGCAGGCAGACTGCCGAATGATTTAAAACGCGGAGTTCTGTCGGAGGACGGTATCTACGATCTGCTGGAAGAATACGGGGAATTGACGGGTAAATAACCGGAAGGCGGAAATGCCGCGGACTCCGAAGCGTTAAACGCACAGACTTCGCGTTCGCTGAGTTGAAATAGTCCGGAGTCTTGCAGTTTTCAATTAGTCAGGTGACAATCCCTCAGTCACGCGACGAGCGCGTGACAGCCCCCTTTGCACAAGGGGGCCAAGGATGCGGACGGTTCTCAGGGTGACTCTGTCGTTTAAAATCATTGCCATTATTACGTATAAGAGATAGCCAGTGCCGTCCAAACGAACGATACGCTGTAACTAAACCTCCCTTGTGTACGCCAAATTGGCCGCCAATTTGGCCGCCAATTTGGCAGGGAGGTGTCGCCGTAGGCGACGGAGGGATTGTTACCAGTCAAATCGATTATTGCTGAACTAAAGATTTTTCGATAAAGCCTGACAATCCCCTGGTTACGCGACGAGCACACGGCAGATGTCTGTCAGGTTGTAGTTTGCAAAGTGTTGTATATAATGAATTATCTCTGATGTGTGTCGGGTTTATCGTATTGCAAAGCGGTGTAATTTATGAAAAAGAATCTTTCTGTTTCGACAAATAATAAACTGATTTCCTCCGCAATCGAATACGTCCGTGAACTGTTTGCCGGAAATTCCGACGGGCACGGGTTCGACCACGCGATGCGGGTGTACCGGAACGCCGTGACGATCGCCGACGGCGAGGAGTGCGACGCTACGGTCGTCGCGCTTGCCGCTCTGCTTCACGACGCCGACGACCCGAAGATTTTCGATACGCGGGACAACGCCAACGCGAGAACTTTTCTCGACGACGCCGGCGTCGGTCCGGAAACGGCGGAGAGGGTTATACGTGCTATAAACTCGGTATCCTTCAGCAAAAACAGGGGAAAAACGCCCGAAACGGCAGAGGGGCGGATCGTTCAGGACGCCGACCGGCTCGACGCGATAGGAGCGGTCGGTATCGCCCGGACCTTCGCATACGGCGGCGCGAACGGGAGAAGTCTTGACGAATCCGTCAAGCATTTTCACGAAAAACTGCTCCTGCTGAAAGACATGATGAACACGGAAACCGGCAGGCGCCTCGCTGCCGTCAGGCATTCTTTTCTCGAGGCGTTCCTGCGGGAACTGGAAGAGGAAACGGGGGAAAAGCGGTGAAATATTACGACAAAAACGTATCCGGCATCCCGCGGACCGCCGTCTGGATCAAAGAGGAGTATCTTTTCACTCCGGACTGTTTCAGGTGTTCGTCCTGTGGAAAACGCTTTTCCGATCAGACCGACGAATGCCCCGGGTGCGGAGCACGGATGACGGGAATCAAAAAAGACCCCGTCTGGATCGACGAGATCATATTCATCGAGGAGACCGGCATCTGGCGGGATCCTCAGGACGGCCGATAATAACGACCGGAAGAAAGTACAAGGAGAAGAGTATGAAGTATTCGGAAAAGCTCAACGGTTACTGGGAGGAAGGATATCACTATTACGTCGAGATCCGCGACGACCGGATGACGGTCCGCGGATACCGGCGCGATATCACTCTTGAAACAAAGATATCATACGACGCGCGAGCTCTCGAGCGGGGCGAGCGCACCGTTATTAAACTTGACGACAACGTTCTCTCCCGTGATTACGAAGGCAACCCCTTCACGATGATAAAAGAGCTTGCGTACGACGGGGGAGAGCTTAAATTCCTTTATTATTACACGATCATGGGGGAAACTCTCTATACCCTGAAAAAAGTCGACTGCGGACCTTTCGATCATATTATCATTCGCGACGACGAGTATCTTCCGCGGCTTCAGGGGACGTGGTTCAAATGGTCCAGAGACAAGGATTCGACCTGGAAGATCGTGATAAACGGGAACCGTCTGACCCTTCCCGGCGTCGAGAGCAGGCC
>CACZSP010000369.1 GCA_902783905.1 uncultured Ruminococcus sp. | reverse complement strand
TTCGGCGGATTCCCGTCCGCCGAATTTGCGGGGCTGTTTAAAAAGTTGACTTTTTAAACAGCCCCTTTTATTTGATTGTCAGTTCAGACAGATCCTGTAATCAGGCGGAAAAGCCTTTGCGGATCTTAACGGCGACTGCCGTTCCGATGACCGAAACGATAGCGACGGCAACGAAGATGACGGCAGAGTCACCTGTCGGAGGAGTCGGCGGAGTTACGGGATCGGTCGACGGAGCGGGTTCGGAGGGATTCTTGTACTCGCCGTTTTCGAAGAGCACCCGTGCCGACGCAGTGCTGAAGGTAGGAACCGGGTCGGTGCCTATCGTCTGGAAGAAGATTTCCTCGCCGGCTGCCTGGTTGATCTCGTAGCAGACCTTGCCGGATTTGAAGTCGGCTTCGGGTACGCCGGTCGCGTCAAGATAATCCGCACCGTTTCTCGCTTCCTTTTCGGCGCATCCGGCAAGATAGAAGTTGCCTTTGGCGGTATCCTTCGTTTTGGCTCCCTCAGCCTTGTTGTAGTAGAGGGCTATCGGCTTTTCTCCCGAGTCGGTCGAAGCGATTTTTCCGGTGTTGAAGCAGAGCGTGACCGAAGTATCGGGAGCGCCGTTGATATAACCGAGTATTCCGGATGCCTCGCATCCGCCGGTAACGTCGGCGGTGTTGTAGCAGGCTTTGATAGTCAGCGTTCTTGCCGTGCTGCCGTTTGCGTAGGCGATGATTCCGCCCGCGGTGTCCTTTGTAGCGGTGATCTTTCCCTCGTTGGCACAGTATTCAACCGACGACGGAGCGGAGGTTTCGCCGTCTCCCAGGCTTCCGATGATGCCGGCCGCCTGTTTTCTTCCTTTTATCTCGCCGTAGTTGGCGCAGCGCGAGACGCTGACGGCGGATCTGTCGTTTCCGGCAATTCCTCCGACGTGAGCGCCCTCGACCTCGGCATAATTGACGCATCCTTCATAGACGCGCGTTCCCTGGGCTTTTGAAAAACCGACTATTCCTCCGGCGTCGGCGTTTTCCGCCTCGGTGTAGATTTTCCCGCGGTTGACGCAGTTTTTGAAGGTTCTGGTTCCCGCGCCGCCGGTGGCTCCGAATATGCCGCCCGCATCCGATTTCGTCGAAACGATATTACCGTAATTGACGCAGTTTTCATAGGTCTGATCGCCCTTGTCGCCCGAACGCCCGACGATACCGCCGGCGTTGGAATCGGTGGAATGAACGGTACCCCAGTTGACGCAGTTTCTGCACGTGCCGTTGGTGCTTCCCGAAATGTAGCTGATTATACCGCCCGGGGCGTCGCTTTCCGCGGTAATATCCGGAGCAGAGCTTTCAGAACCGTTTGCGCAGTCCTCGATAAGGAAATCTCCCCACGTCCAGGCGATGAGTCCGGCTCCGACGTCCGTCCCGACGACGTCGCCGAAGTTTTTGCAGTTTTTCATTGTCAGAATCGCGTTGCTTTTGCCGCTTATACCGCCAGCGGTATAACCGGTTATCTTTCCGTAGTTAACGCAGTTTTCAATGGTGAGCGGAACTTTTTCCTCGGTGGTCCCGTAGATTCCGCCGTAGCTTCCGTTGAGTTCGAGCGCATCCGCGAATGTAACCTTCGAAGTGCTTCCGTTGACGGCCGCCTTGTTGACGATGCCGCTGAGCGTCGTCTCGCCGGAGATCGTATTGCAGAAGGCGCCGCCGCGGTCGGCGGAAGAGGTCACCGTTCCTTCGATCGTAAGATCCTTCGCGGTACCCTCGAAGCGGTCGAAGAGAGGCGCGGTTGTCGTGATCGTGAAGCCCTTGCCGTCAAAAGTACCGGCAAAGGCGGCGGTGTGTGTTTCCGAAACGGTGATATTGGCGGTCAGATAATAAGATCCGCCCGTCTCCATTGCGGCAAATCCCGCGGCATCGGAAATACCGACCGGTTCCGACGCTTCCTCTTTAGCAAGAGAATTAAGCGGAATTGCAAACAGTGCGGCAACGAGAAGCGCCGCAAGAATGAGCGAAGAGATTTTTTTCATAATTGTCCTCCTCTTATGAAGTAATATAATAATACTCCCTGTGAGCGTTTATGTCAATAGAAATTTCATAAATAATCACATTTTTTTTGCGTTTCGTTTATTGACAACCCGTCTTTTTGGTGCTATTATATAATTACTTCAATGAGAAATCTGTATATTTCGGAGGATCATCGCAATGAAAAACTGTTTGCGGCTGCTTTTGTCAGCCGTTCTGATCGCAGCGCTCTCGCTGCCGCTTCTCGCCTCCTGCGGCGGCAGCGGTACGACCGAGCCGACGTCGCCGGTGACGGTTTCAACCACCGCCGAACCGGTCGGCACGACAGAACCGCCCGTAACGACCGCGGAAGACGTTACGACGGTCGAGGAAACTACGGCCGAGCCGGCCGAGCCCGTCGTTAAAAAGGCGGTCATAAGCGGCGGCGGAGCCGGTACAAAAACCTACAGGGCGGCGTTCTCCCTGATCGACAAAAAGAATCCGAACGTTATCGTCCTCTGCACCGCCGGGCGAGACACCGTCAGCAATATCGAAAGCTACGTCAACACGATGAAGGGCTATTCGAGAAACGTCGAGGCGATCGCGCTGTCCACGACGCTTTACGATCCCGCCGAGCTCCGCGAAAAGATAATTTCCGCGGATCTGATAATCGTAGGCGGCGGCCAGAGCGAATACATGTATTCGACCTGGGAGAAGTTCGACGTCGACAAGTATCTTATCGAGGCGTACAACCGCGGCGTCGTCTGCATCGGCGGCTCCGCCGGCGGCATGTGCTGGACCTACTGCGCCTGGAACGATTTTTACGAGCTTCCGGATTCGGTTTACAAGTGGTTCTACGGTCTTGACGTCATAAACATCTATTACGGCCCTCACTTCTCAAACAGCGCTCTCTGGGCGCAGTTCGACAGTGCGATCATGAACGAAAAGAACCCGAAATACAACGTCGGCTACGCTATGGAAAACGGCACGGCGCTGGTCTTCATCGACGGTCAGATAGTTAAATCGATACGCGAATCGGGCTCCGAGCACATTTACGAATACAATTACGACGGAACGAAATGGAACAAGGCGGAATTCGCCTACATCGACTGAAAGGAGAAACGCGGAAAATGAAAAAAAGGATTGCAAGCCTGCTTCTGGCGGCGGTTATCTTATCCGGTATGTTTCTTCCTACCGGGATCAACGCCGACAGCGCGGTATCCTACCCCGAACTGATGATCACCGAAATCGGAGTCGATCAGTATTCCGATCCCTCCAATGCGAAAAACACCAACCCCGGCTACGCGGGGACTTCCGCTCACAGGGACCCGTTTGAGTTCATCGAGATCGTAAACAACAGCGACAAGTCTGTTAACGTCTACGATTATATGCTGGCATACCAGGGGACCGGATCCGACGACGCGGAATATTTCGAAAGCTCCGTCCAGGAATACACCCCCTTCCATCCCGGAAAGGACTGGACCGATTCTCACTACTCCTACACTGCCAAATACTGGACGGGCGACGCGAAGATGCCCGAGAACCCCTCTTACGAAAACGGAGCGATCGCGCCGGGTGAGGTCTTCGTCGTATGGATGTTCAGCGACGTCTCCCACTCGCTCAACTGCACCGAGGCGCAGTTCCGCAGCTTCTGGAGCATACCCGAAGGCGTTAAAGTCTTCCTTCTCGACGCCGACAGCGCCGACGAGGAGATGTGCTTCTCGCTCAAAAACTCCAAGACCGGAACATATATGATCATGCGCGAATCCGCCCGTTTCCCGAAGCGCCGCTCCTCCGACAAGACCTTCTATCCGGAATCGGACAACAAGCATCACAACTACTTCAAGGTCTCCTACGCCGATCTTGAAGAAATCATAAACTGGGCGGTCGTCGACTACAAGACCGAGCCTCTGAAGAGCTTCGCCGCGGCAAACGGCGGAGAAAGCTCCCAGACCAATTTCACCCTGAGCTTCATACCCGAGCAGTCAGATTCGAAATACGAAAACGGGTTTACCGCCGATTCGGTAAGATCGACGGCAAGGGTGCATATTGAAAAGATCAATACGTACGCCGAATCCACCGTCGGACGCCTTGACGACGCGCAGAAGGCGGCGTTTGGAAAGGCGACTTCGACCGTACGCGGAGGAGTCCGGAGTCACGATATCTACACCGATCCCGAAAACAACACGACGAAACCCGATATCCTTATCACGCGGATCTCGCCCGATCAGCACTCGAGCGCGTCGGGCAACACGAACAAACTCTATACGAGCGGCGGCGCCGACCCGTACGAGTTCATCGAGCTTTACAACAACTCCGGCAAAACGATAAACGTTTACGATTATATGGTCGGTTATCAGGGAAGCGGCGCGTCGAACGTTTCGACCTATTTTGAAAGACTGATCCAGGAATACACCGCCATCTTCCCGGGAGAGGACTGGACCGATTCGCCCTACACCTATCACGATTCCTACTGGACGTCGGGCACGCGCCCCGTTAACCCTGCGTACGAAGAAGGCAAGATTGAAGCCGGAAAGACCTTCATCCTCTGGTTCTACAGCCCGGATTCCCACAAGGTAAAGGCGCAGTTCGAGGATTTCAGATCTTTCTGGAAGATCGGTCAGGACGTCAAGGTATTCCTCGTGGACGCCGACAGCAACCGCGACCGGAACTTCAACGTCAAGAACTCCTCCACGGGAACCTACGTCATCCTCAAGCCATCCACACGCTATCCGCAGCGCCGCTCGGATGACGAGACGCTCAACACCGAGGACGCGAAGCGCTTCTGGTCGCTCGATCTGACCTACGACGATATGCCCGAAGTGGTATCGTGGGCGGTGGTCGACTTCGGCTGCTACGAACCTCTCTACACCTTCAGCAGCAAAAACGACAACAGCTCGTTTACCACCAACTACACCCTGCGCTTTGCGCCCGGGGACAAGGAGAATCCCGAGTTTATCAACGGCTATCTGACGACCTCCGTCTTCAGCGCGAAAAGATGCCATCTTTCCTCGATCGCAAAGACTTACGCCGAATCGAGCGTAGGCGTCCTGGACGACGCGCAGAAGGCGGCAATCGAGAAGGCGTTCAAATAATCCACCGCAGATGGGAAGGATCGCAGAGAAGCTCCGCGGCGCCTTCACGCGCGCCGGAAGTAAAGACCGGAGGATCGAATCCTTCGAAGTTGTCGTCCTTCGGCTTTCGGGAATGCGGGGCGTCTCTGAATACGAGATCGTCGCGCTTGACGGATCGGCCAAGCTGACCGAATACGGCGTCCGCTTCAGCGGAGAAAAAGAAGAACGGATCCCGAAAAGATCGGTTATCTGCCCCGCCGAAGACGTCCTCGGCCTCCTCAACCGGTGCCGGATACTTTCATGGGACGGTTTTCACGGAAAACACCCGCGCGGCGTTAAGGACGGCAAGATCTTTTCCTTTTCAGCCACGGTCAACGGCGGGAAAACCGTACGCGCCGCCGGCTCGCAGGATTTCCCGTCGCACTTCAGTGATTTTACCGACGGACTGAACGCAGCACTGCGCGGTGCGGAACGGAGAGAATGATGGGACTTTTCGGAAAAAAACGCAAGGAAGCCCCGCCGGACGACGGAATCGTCGTATTGAAAAAAACGGCACCCGGAACCTGCGGCGGGACCGACGCCTTTCAGGATACAAAAGTGCCGAAAACGATCGTATCGACCGAAATGATCCTTTTTGACGCCGAATCCGCGCTGACTCCTCCTCTTTCGCCATCCCGCGAGTTCGACGCGGGCGGAAAGCCTTGTTTCTTCTCGGCTTTTGCCGCCCCGGCGGAACGCGGCACCTTTATCTTCCTTTCAACCTCTCAGGGCTTTCGCAGCCGGGACCGGAGAAGCGACGCCTGGGCGCTGACGGATGATCCGGTCTTCCCCGCTCTTGTCGCGATCGTAAACGAATTTGATCTGGCAAAGCGCAACGGGTATCATTCAATGACGCACGGTCTTCCCGAAAACTTCGGAGGGTACGTCGATATCCGGTACGGAAGCGGGGAACGCATCGGCCTTTCGGACAATCAGTCCCCCGTCGTATCCTTCGAAGCCGGACAGGCGATAGTTTCGGCCTTCAGCCGCGCCCTCGGCGGAAAGCGCGTCCCGCTGCCGGACGCGTCGGATCTGCGGGAAATACGCTTTCTTGAAGACAGGGGCGAATCGGGATATACCCGGGCGGTTCTCACGGTCCTTCCCGACGGATGCGGTATAAACAAAAAAGTCGCGAAGTATTCCGGCCCGGAAGTATATGAAAGCGAAAAGGCGGTCGACGCGGAAACCGTCGGCGCGATAAAAGAGTCGATCAACCGCAGCGGAATACTTGCCTGGTCCGGCCTGCCCGAAAACGGGTTCAGGACCGGAAAAAATAAAAAAATGGTATTCGTATTCGAAGGCGGACGGGAGATCACCGTCACCGACGGCAAAATCCTTCCGTCCCGGCTTAGCGGCGGTTTCTTCGAAATCGAACTTGAAATGACGACCAAACACTGAAAGGAATTACGGAATGAACTCGTCTCTCAAAAGGATCTTCATCGGAATCATACTGCCCATCCTCCTCATCGCCGGAGGGATCGTCACGGTCGTTTTTTCGGCAAAAACGCTCGGAAAGTATAAAACCTATTCCGAAACCGAAGCGGTCATCGACAGGATCGACGCGGATTATTCCGGGGAAGACGTCGAATATCACGTGTTCGTAAAGTATACGGTGGACGGAAAGGATTACCGCGGCGAGCTCGGGTCCTACAACGCCTCCTTCAAGGAGGGCGCGACCATCGGAATCATGTACGATCCGGCAGATCCGGCAGATATTCTTTACAAAAGCGTGGGAATGACCGTCCTGGCGATTGTGATTGGCGGACTGGTATCCGTGGTCGGCGCCGGAATGATCGTAAAAACGGTCGTAAAAGGAATTTACTGAAGGCGGTGAAAGGGGCTGTTTAAAAAGTCAACTTTTTAAACAGCCCCGAAAATTCGGCGGACGGGAATCCGCCGAATTTGCGCGAGAATTTCGGT
>CACZSP010000368.1 GCA_902783905.1 uncultured Ruminococcus sp. | reverse complement strand
CAGAGGGGAAGGCTTGGGAAGCGGCGGTTCTTCGGGTGCTGCTGGCGGTTAAGACTGCTGACTCGGTGAATTGCGCGGGCTCCTTCAGTCGCCGTACGGCGACAGCTCACGCGCGGTGTGGAGCCAAAAGAGACAGTCATGAAACGCCTCATCCGTCTTCGCGGCGGCTTTTTAGGTGCCGCTGTCAAATTAAAAGTTAAAAATGAAAAATGAAAAAAACAGTATTCCAATTTTACATTTTTAATTATCAATTTTTCATTCTGCTCACTGCCCACTTGCAATTTGCAATTTGCAAATATTTCAGTCTACTACTTTTCTCCAGACGAGCGCGATGACGAAGGTGAGAAGGACTATTCCCGCGATCACGGCGATGATAACTCTTATCGCCTGTCCGACGCGCTCCGCGTTACCGCGACTTCCGGAGGTCGTCGGGGCGGTCGTTTCGACCGGCACGGCCGTGTCGGTTACGGTTTCTTCGGTATCGGGACCGGCGGAGGTTTTTTCCGGCTCGTCCGGCTCCGTCGTAACTGCGGGAGTCGTTTTTTCCGCGGGAGCGGATACCGCGATAACGACCATGCGGAATCCGTTTTCATCTGCGGCGGCTCCGCAGGAAAAGCTGACCGTTCCGGCAGATTTGTCCCAGGACGCCTTGATTATTTCGTCGCCGACGGCGATCCTGTAACCGAGGTAATCCCCGCCGGTCACCTTCACGGTGTAAAGAGTCTCTCCTTCGATCGGGATCTTTTTCCCTTCGGAGTAGAAAGACACCGAGTAAACGTCGTCTACGATCCCGGCGGTCCCGTCGGGAAGAGTCTCGTATTTACTCAGTTCTTCGGCTCCGATGACGTATATTACGGAGGTCGCGTCGATAAGAGCGTCCTCGGGAAAATAGTTACCGATCCCCCTTCTTGCCGTTACGGTGCCGTCGGATACGGTATCCGAAAGACGCGGCGTCTGTTCGCGTTCGACGGCGGAACAGACGGTGCATACGTGCTCGCGCACGCCCTCGGTAAGCCCGGTGGGACGGCTGATGACCGTCCATTCGCCCCATTTGTGACCCGTCGGCTCTATTTCGACGTTGGTTTCGGGTATGATCTCACCGCAGACGGTGCAGTTGCAGTGCTTCTTTCCCGGCTCGGTGCAGGTGGGCTCCCGGTCGACGATATATTCTCCGGGACTGTGAACGTGGGCCTCCGAACGCACGGTCCTGACGGTGAACATCGCCGCCTTGCCGCGGCAGGTGACCTTTATGGTCTGTTCGCCGAGCTGACCCGGGTTGTACCCTTCGATCGTCATCTCGCCCAGATCCGACACGAGAATCTCGCTGCGGTCGTTGTATACGACGGCAACGATGATGCCGCTCGGATCGAAACGCTCTCCGTCGTAATACTCGATCCTCGTCGGCATCCTTCTGATCTCAAGCCGTTCCGGCTCGAGAGAATAGACGTCGATGGTGTAGGACGCGGTGTAAACGTTGCCGCCCGACTGATAAACGCAGGTCACGACCCGGTCGTTGGCAGCGGTGGAGGTGTCGAATCCCGAAAAGGTTATCTCGTTGGTGATATCCCACTTTCTTCCGTTGGTATAGGTCGCGATCACCGTTATGCCGGAGGTGTCCATTCGGTCTCCGGTGTAAAATACCCGCTTGTCGGGATATGAGGTTATCTCGATCTTCGAGACCTCCGGCGTCACGACCGAAACGGTAAAGGAAACCGGATCTCCGCCGTACGGGTACTGAACGATGATCTGAACGTCGCCTTCGGCGTAGCTTTCAAACTCGGAGCACCATCCGGGAAGGACGCTGACCGCCTCGCTTCTTCCGGTGTTGTAGTCGATCCGCAGCGAGGCACCCGTAAGATCGAGCGAATCGCCGACGAAATAGGTCGATTTTGTCGGTCCTGACGTCAGCACGACTCCGGTCACGACCTCGTTCCCTATCGGAATATATGGCGTCGTGTCGTCGGCGGATACGGGAACGGCTGCCGCCGTGAGCAGCAAAAGCGCTGCCGCGGCGGCAATCCTGATGATTTTTCTGAAAAAAGGCATTACTGTTTAATGATATTCGGGCAGCCAGCCGCGGTGGGCCTCGATGAGATCGTCGCAGAGCGAAACGATATCGTCTATCGAAAGCTCGGACGCCGTATGCGGCTCCATCATTGCCGCCTGGTAAATGCATTCCTTCCTGCGCGTCACGGCGGCTTCAATGGTAAGCAGCTGAACGTTGATATTGGTACGGTTCATCGCCGCGCAGATCTCGGGAAGGCGTCCCACGTGCGTCGGCTGTACGCCGAGCCGGTTGACGAGGCAGGGCACCTCGACGCAGGCGTTGTCCGGGAGGTTGTCGATAAGACCGGTGTTGATGACGTTTCCTCCGATGGAGTACGGAACGTTGGTGACGATCGCCTCCATGATGTAGGAGGCGTACTCTCCCGTGCGTGTGTGTGTGACGTCTCCCGCCACGTATTTCTCCCTGTCGGACTTCCAGCGGTTGATCTGATTGACGCACCTGCGGGGATATTCGTCCAGAGGGATACGGTAGCGTTCGATCAGTTCGGGATATTTGTCCTTGATGAAGAAGCAGTTGTATTCGGCGTTGTGCTCGCTGGATTCGGTGACGTAATAACCGAATCTGCGGATATATTCGAGGCGGACGAGATCCTTGAAGCCCTCGGGAGGATTGTCGAGGATCTCGCAGGCGCGGCGGCGGATCTCGGGATACAGGTCGTTTCCGTCGGCGTCACGGCACTCGATCAGGAACGCCATGTGGTTGATACCGGCAATCTTTTCTATGACCGGCTTCTTCGGCTCCATTCCGAGTTCCCGGAGCAGCCCCCTGGTGCAGACCTGAACGCTGTGGCAGAGGCCGACCGTTTCTATCCCGGTATATCTCTGCATATATCCCGAAAGCATAGCCATCGGGTTGGTGTAGTTGAGGAAAAGCGCCTTCGGGCAGACCTCGCGCATGTCGGCCGCAAAATCCTCGAGAACGGGGATGGTGCGCAGCGCGCGGAAGATGCCGCCGATGCCGAGAGTATCGGCGATCGTCTGACGGAGGCCGTATTTCTTCGGGACCTCGAAATCGGTCACGGTGCAGGGCTCGTAAAGCCCCACCTGGATCGCGTTTACCACAAAGGACGCGTCGCGGAGAGCTTCCTTTCTCTCACCGACGCCGAGATATTTCTTAACCGTCGCGCGCCCCTCGTTTATATTTTTGTTGAGTGCGCTGACCATTATGAAGGACTCTTCGAGTCTTTCGGGATCTATATCGTAAAGAGCGATTTCCGAGTCGCACAGAGCGGGCGTGAGCATCGTGTCCCCGAGGACGTTTTTGGCGAACACCGTGCTGCCGGCGCCCATGAACGTGATCTTGATCATAGTAATTCCCCCTGCGGTATTGTCTTATATAATTATACAAATACAAGCCCGAAATGTCAAGAGTATTCTTGAGACCGGGAAAAGAGGCTGTTTATAACCCGCTTCGCGGTTTTTAAACGAGCCCCATATCGACGTAAGCGCCGTTAACGGTTCCGCTCCAAAATCGTTCCGACTCGCCCCCCTCATCCTCCGCTGACGCGGTCCCCCGTCTCGCTGCGGCGGGTTCAGCCGGAACGGCTGACCTGGTCACTGGCGCGGCTCTGACAGCCCCCCGTT
>CACZSP010000367.1 GCA_902783905.1 uncultured Ruminococcus sp. | reverse complement strand
GCAAAAAGAGCCGTCAATGACGCGACGCGAAATCCGGGACGGATTTCGCCGTCGAATTGTGCGGTATTGCCTTAACTGTCAGTTCCGACCTTCGCCGTTGAGCAGACGGTCAAACGCTGCATAATTGATCTTTGTGCCGAGATATACCGTACACGAGACTTTTTCTTCATCCTTCGTAACGGAAGTCCTGATCCGAACATCACCGGAAGGCGTTATCGTGAAATGGATGCCGTAAAGCCCGTCCGATCTAAACCGGGAATCCTCGTCAAAAGCGTACAGATAATAATCATTTTGTGACTCGAGTTTTTCTTTCGTCAGTCCGGTGAACGATTCCGTCGGTTCATAAGTCAGTCCGTCCGCCGGGCATACCGCGAGAAGATCGATGAACGAATCGAGATCCTCACCGTATATGCTCTTTCCCGACAGACTGCTGGTTATCAGCTGATCACTTAAATAAGCGCCGTCCCCCAGCGGCTGCCTGTCGACGACGGTATAATTCCACAACTCTTTGAACAGAATGAGATTCTGCGGGTTTTCTTTCATTCTCAAAGCCGCCGAATCGGTATTTGATTCTTCTTTAGCTATCCTGTCTCTCCATACGGATTCTTCTTCCGACAGTTTTCCGCAAGAGCTGGAAGAAAAGAGCAGAACGATCGAAACAGCGGTAAGTATGAAGTTTTTCAGAACCGGTTTCATAACAATGCCCTCCAAAAAAGATTACAGAGGTTTTATCTTAATGAAAATCGTGAAAAATCAAACAGAGTACTGTTGTTTTTGATTTTCGCGATTTTCGCATCATCGCTTTGTGAACCGTTGCTGGCATAAGAGATCATTGATGAAGCATTAACAGTAAAAGAAAGCGACAATAAAACGCAAACTAGTACGAATGAAAGCAGACTATTTGTCAATACAAGTGTTGTACATCTTTTTTCTCATAAAAAATCTCTTTTTTATGGTTTTGTTTCATTTTCATAATTATCATAATGAAAAATCACTATCCGTGTTATTTTATCATATAACCGGAGAAAAAGCAAGTTTTTTTGATTATACTTATTATTTCCCGAACAGTCTCTCCGCGTTTTCGTAAGCGATGCGGCGGACGGTATCGGCGTCGGCGCCGAGGACTCCGGCAAGGGTCTCGGACGAATAAACGATATAATCGGAGCGGTTCAGCTTTCCTCGGTGCGGTTCGGGCGCGAGATACGGCGCGTCTGTCTCGAGCAGGATGCGCTCCCGCGGTACCGACGCGGCGACCGCGCGCACGTTTTTCGCGTTTTTGAAGGTGACGACGCCCGAAAAAGATATATACCAGCCGCGCCGGACGAGTTCGCGCGCCATTTCCGGACTGCCCGAAAAACTGTGAAAAACGCCCGAAAGCTGCGGGCGTCTTATGACCGTTTCAAAGCAGTCTCCGTGTGCGTCGCGGTCGTGGATCAGGACGGGAAGCGAATACTCCTCCGCCAGATCGAGCTGAGCTTCGAAAAATTCCTTCTGAAGCGCCCTGTCGACCGGCTCCCAGTGATAATCGAGGCCGATCTCGCCTATCGCGACGATCCTGTTCTCCGCCCTGCCGTCAAGCAACCGGCGCAGTGAGGAAAGCGCTTCGGACAGAGAGGTCTCTTTGTGCGCCTCGGTGGGGTGAACGCCTACGGCGGCGTACATTCCTTCGTATTTTTTTGCCTGGGCGATGACCTCGAGCGAGTTTTTCGTGTCGACCGATACGTTTATTATTTTCCCGACGCAGCCCGAAAAGAGCTCTCCGAGCAGCGCGCCGGCGCCGCCCGGATACTCTTCTTCGAATCTTGCGTCGGTATAGTGGGCGTGGGTGTCGAAGACCGGAAACATTATCTGATACGCTCGCCGAGCGGCGTTTCGGGATCGAGGAAGATCACGCGCACCGTCTCCTCTCCCGAAGCGAGAAGCATTCCCTGAGATTCGACGCCGCAAAGCGTTGCCGGAGCGAGGTTTGCCACGACGGCGACCTTCTTTCCGACAAGCTGATCCGGCTTGTAGAACTTCGCGATGCCCGAGACTATCTGACGCTTTTCATAACCGAGATCGACCTCGAGCCGCAGCAGCTTTTTCGCCTTCGGCACCGGCTCGGCGGACAGTATCCGCGCGACCCGGAGTTCCACTTTCATAAAATCTTCGATGCCGATGACGGCGCATCCCTCCGGCTTTTCGGGCGCTTTCTGCGCCTCGGCAGCGGCGAGCGCCGCCTGACGGTCGGCTTCGATCTCTTCGAGAAGCTTCTTCTCGTCGATGCGGGCGAAAAGCACCTCGGACGCCCCGACTTTTTCCCCGGGGACGAGCGCGTCGACCGAAGCGTCGGAGAGCAGTTCGTCGAAAAGGATCTCCCCCGCGGGAAGGCACCCGAGCATACCGAGTATGCGCCGGGCGGCGTCCGGAATGAAGGGGACGAGCAGCAGGGCTGCCCAGCGGATGGCGCACAGAAGGTTGTAAAGGACGGTGCCGAGGCGCTCACGCTTCGCCTCGTCGCGGGCGAGCACCCAGGGCGTCGTCTCGTCGATGTATTTGTTTGCCCTGTCGAGCAGCCGCAGAATTTCGGCGACGGCGTCGGCGACGTGATACGAATCCATATCTGCGTACACTCTGTCCCTGACCTCGAGGCAGAGAGAGAGCAGTTCTCCGTCGATCGGTTCGCGCGCCGCCGGAGCGCAGATAACGCGGTCGAAATACTTGTTCTGCATGTCGAGCGTGCGCTTGACGAGGTTTCCGAGATTGTTTACAAGATCGCCGTTGTACCTCTTGAAAACGCTTTCCCAGGTGACCGATCCGTCGGAAGCGAACGGCATCTCGGCGAGAGCGTAAAAGCGGACGCCGTCCGGCGTCACGTACTCCGCCAGCTTGTCGGCGTAGATGACGTTGCCCTTGGATTTCGACATCTTGTCGGTCCCGAAATTGAACCAGGGATGACCGAAGACCTTTGTAGGAAGCGGAAGCCCCAGCGCCATCAGGAATATCGGCCAGTAAATGGTATGGAAGCGCAGGATGTCCTTGCCGATTATGTGTACGACGGTCTCCCAGCGTTCCCTGAACTCCGCGCTCTGCCCCTCCCAGTCTGCGTCGGGATCGTATCCGATCGCCGT
>CACZSP010000366.1 GCA_902783905.1 uncultured Ruminococcus sp. | reverse complement strand
GGACGTGAAAAGATCCGAGACTGCCGGGACCGCCTCTCTTTTCGATATCTACCAAGTCGAGGACGGGGGATACACCATCGCTCCGTCCGTATCCGAAAATCTTTTCGCCGTTCTGGCATCCGGAAGATCCAACGGTTTAAACGGCTCTTTCGTCGAGATAGCCGACTACAGGATCGGTGACGAGCGTCAGCTGTGGGATTTTGAAAAGGTGGAGGAAAGCTCGTCGCTTTCCGTCGCCTTCACCAACAAAAAACTGAAGATCTATTCCGTCGGAAGATTCTATTCGCGGCTGATGCCGTTCATCGGGACGGAAGCCGCCGACGCCGAATGGACGTCTTCCGACGACAGTATCCTTCTCGTCGGCAAGGACGGCAGTTATTCCGCTCTCAGAACCGGGACGGTTACCGTTACGGCTTCGGCAGAAGGGAAGACGGCCTCGTTCACAGCCACCGTTTGCGACGAAGGAGCGTTTACCTGGTTCAGCCAGAACAATATTTTCACCAGCGACTGGGACGGGACTCTTCTTCAGGATCTGTTTTTCTACAATTACGGCGTTAAAAAACGGTTTGCCGTAAACGACGACGGACACCCGATGTATCCGAGCTGGATCGATACCGGCTGTTCGATCTGCTCGGTCGCGCAGGTTCTCAACAACATGGGCGCCGTTATGACGAACGGGTATGATCTCCGGTCGGGACAGAGCGGCGGCCTTCCCGCAGACCCCTACACCGTCGCACTTGCCAACACCTTCAATTACGAGGTTTACGGCACCGACAGAACCGCTATAGGCAATCCCGTCTACATCTCCTGGCAGTGGGTTGCGGACGCCTTCAATAAAAACGGCGAGAGGATTATGTACCGGGCGGTATACACTCAGGACAGAGCCACTATAAAAAAACTTGTCGACGCCCATCCTCAGGGGATAGTCGCCGAACTCAGCAGCAGCGTCCGGACTCATTACGTGGTCATAGGAAAATGCCTGAATCCGGACGCTGCCAATCCGTGGGAATATGAATTTGAGATCTTCGATCCCGCCGCTTATCTTCCGTCGGAAGGTGCCGGAGTGCCTATGCGTGAGACGACGTCCAACAAGTATCTCGGCCTCGGCTATTATTCGATCTCCTGCCTTCGCATATTCGACGTGGAATCAAGATATCTTGACTGATCAGACGTTGAACCGGAACAGAGTAACGTCTCCGTCCTGCATAACGTAGTCTTTTCCCTCGCTCCTGACGAGGCCCGCCTCTTTTGCGGCGTTCATGCTGCCGCATCTGACAAGATCGTCGTAGGATACTATCTCGGCACGGATAAATCCGCGTTCAAAGTCACTGTGAATCTTTCCGGCGGCTCCCGGAGCTTTCGTGCCTTTTCTAATAGTCCATGCCCGGACTTCCTTCGGACCTGCGGTAAGAAAGCTGATCAGTCCGAGAAGGGAATAGCTTTCCCTGATAAGACGGTAAAGTCCGGGCTCGCTTATTCCCATCTCTTCAAGGAACATCGCCTTTTCATCGTCGGGCAGTTCGGCAATCTCGGCTTCAATCCCGCAACTGACCGAGATGATACCCGATTTTTCCTCGTCGGCCATTTTCTTCAGTCTCGAGTAATGGACGTTATCCGTCGGTTCGCCCGCCGCTCCCGTTTCGTCGACGTTTGCAACGTAGATCACCGGCTTTGCCGATAAAAGATTGAGATCCTGCGGCATTTCCTCTCCGAGGCCGAGAGCGCGCGCCGGTTTTCCGTCGTTCAGACACGCCTCGATGCTTTTCAGCGTTTCAAGCTCGGAAAGCAGTTTTTTGTCGGATCTCGCCGCTTTTTCGGTCCTTTCGATCCTTCTCGATACCGTTTCGAGGTCGGCGAGTATCAGTTCGGTGTTAATGATATCCGCGTCTCTGACCGGGTCCACGCTTCCGCTCACGTGTATGATATTCGAGTCTTCGAAGCAGCGTACGACGTGAAGAAGGGCGTCGCATTCGCGTATGTGCGACAGAAACTTGTTTCCGAGCCCCTCGCCTTCGGAGGCTCCCTTGACAAGCCCCGCTATGTCGACGAATTCGACGACGGCGGGAGTGTATTTTTCCGGCTTGTACATTTCGGCGAGAACGTCCAGTCTGCCGTCGGGGACGGGGACGATGCCCACGTTGGGCTCGATCGTGCAGAAAGGATAGTTTGCCGATTCGGCTCCTCCTCCGGTGAGACCGTTGAAAAGCGTGCTTTTTCCGACGTTGGGAAGTCCGACTATACCGAGTTTCATTTATTGTTCGCATCCTTTTTCATAACGGTGTATATATTATAATCTAAAAAGCGAAAAATTGCAAGAGCGGATGATCCTGTTTCCGCCGGCGACTGAAGAATGAGGTTAGCTATGAAAAAAAGACTGATCCCCGTCCTTCTCGTTTTTTGCCTTCTGATCCCCGCGTTTTCGGTATTCGTTCCGCTGCACGTCCACGCCGGAGGTATAATGTCCCCCTGAATTAAGACATAATCTTGACAAAGATGCATGACACCTGTATAATAATAATCAAGAAAGAAAAGTTGTCAAAAAATGGGGAAAACCAAGTTCTATAATGGCCCCGTGTCTTGACACACTTTTTTGAATATGTATGACACACTGGTGAAGATTTCTGAAACGGAAAGAAGCGCAGCGCATTACCGGATTCCGCTTGTTTTGCGTCGCGCTGCGCCATGAGTTTTCTCCGCTGCGCGGGGGAAAACTCGGGAGTTCGAATATCTTGTGCTCGGGGATATCACAGTTAATTCTTAAAAATCTTTAAATTTTTAAAAAGACGCCGGTATTGCCTAAAAAACTCTTGACAATTTGCCGCGTTTGAGGTATAATATACGCTCGTGGGGCCGGTAAAGCCTTGAAAACGACTCATTAGCTCAGGCGGTAGAGCACTTGACTTTTAATCAAGGTGTCCGGAGTTCGAATCTCCGATGGGTCACGGATACGAAAACGGGGAGCCTTGGCTCCCCGTTTTCGTATGGCACAAGAAATTCGAACTCCCGGGTTTTCCTCCGCGAAGCGGAGAAGATAATTAGAATTCTTCTGTCTCCGGAGCCGACGTGAACGAATAAAAGGTTGCCGTGGCGTTTCTGAAATAAAGGACCTGGGTGTTCCCGTCGTTTTCGTCGTACATACCGCGCAACTCGGGATACGCGTCAAGCATCGCTTTTTTTGCCTCGACTCGGTCGTCTTCGACAAGTTCGCCCGAAAGCCGGAGCCAGCTTCCGTTACTGAATGCGCAGATCTCGACCGCGGGATTGGCGGCAATCTGCTTTGAAACGTCTTTTTTCTTTCCGGTCTGAATATACAGCTTCCCTTCGAAGATATTTACCGTTCCGAAGGGACGCACTCTGGGCCGATCGCCCTCGCAGGTGGCAAGATAATAAGTGCCGACTTTTTTAAGAAATTCAAAAGTTCTGTTCATGCAAATAGTACCT
>CACZSP010000365.1 GCA_902783905.1 uncultured Ruminococcus sp. | reverse complement strand
TATCTGCACGTAGCCGGCGTTGCCGTCGGCGTCAAGCACAACCCATTTGCAGGTTCCTTTTATATCCAGCTTTTCGCAGGCGGCCTCGTAATCCGCCTTTCCCTTTTCATATTCGACCAGGCCGGATTCGTATTCCGCACGGCCGTCGAGATACTTTTTGTGCCCGTTATCCCATTCCCGGCAGGCGTCGGAAAGCTTTGTGAAATCGGCTTCGCGGTTTTTGACTTCATCGACGAACTTGGTTACGATCAGGTCGAACGCGGTCTCCGCTCTCGATCTGTCAACAGCCGTTCCGAACTTTTGAGATTCTTTTTCGAGCGTTCCTACCACGTAGTCCCTGAACGATTCCGAGCCGATCAGCTCCTGCACGACCCCGGAAAAAGTACGGTCGAGATTAAGCTTGAAATTATCGGTAACGTCCAGATACATCGCCGTTTCGCCGGGATCGTCGACGTCAGCCGTTCTCTTTTCCGAGAACCGGAATATCTCGGTTATTTTACTGCCGAAATACTTTTCGGAACCGGCTATGAGAGTTTCGCGGACTTTTGCCTTCGCGTCTTCGAGCTGTTCGAATCCGCTGACGAGTTTTTCCCTTCCCTCTTCAAGTTCCTTTTTGGCGTCTTCAAGCTTTTTTTCGGCGTCGCTGAGCTTTTTCTCGCCTTCAGCCAGCTCCGGCGCATGGGATTCGATTATTTCGTTTTCGCGGCGGGAACTGCAGGAAGCTGCGATCTCTTCGATGCGCCTGACGGCATCTCCCGCCATGGTTTTGTATTCATCGGAATAGCGGTAGATACCTTCGGGTTTTTCCAGCGTCACGGCGGCTTTCATAAAACAGCCTTCGAGCGCTTCGGAATCGAACGCCGCGGGCGGAACCACAATATAGGGATCGGTAGGCAGGATGCTGCTTACGTTGTCCGGGTGGTTCACGACGGCGGTGATGGTGAACGTGCGCTCTTTGACGAACCTGGCGTTTCCGCCGTCGCCGCCGACAAGTTCGATCTTATCGCCTACCGCCCAGCCGGATTCTTCCGCCAGGATCTTCTCTACGGCGCATTCGTCGGCCGCCTGCGGCAAATTGCCGGAAACGGTTTCGATCCTGTTTATGCGCTCGGTTGCCGAAACGACGTCGACCGAATATCTCTCGCTGCCGCGGAACGCCTTTGCTTCGGTGAAATAATATCCCTCTGCGTCGGCAACGCCTTCGACGTTCTTTATATCCTGAATACCCTTTGGCGAAAGGAGCAGCGTGGAGGCGACCTCCACATCGCGAAAGTTCACGGAGTTATAGTGATCCGAACCGTTTACGAGCATGGAGGTCGCACTGAAATCGATCCCCAGGAACGTGGTGACTCCGAGCAGCGCGATGACGATTATGGAAAGGTAGGATACCTTTTGCTTTTTTATATTCCGAAGCGTGTCTTTTATCTGCGTATGTTTCATAAACGGTCACCACACGAGTTCGGCCGCGTGAAGCGGGTGCATATTCTTTTTTATGGAAGCGATCTTCCCGTTGCGTACCTTTACGACTCTGTCCGCCATTTTGGCTATCTCCGGGTTATGGGTGACCATCATAACGGTGGATCCCTGTTTTTTCACGATATCCTCTATAACGCCGAGGACTTCTATGCTGGTGGTATAATCGAGCGCGGCAGTCGGTTCGTCGGCAAGAATAAGCTTGGGATTCTTGACTATCGCACGGGCGATCGAAACGCGCTGCTGCTGTCCGCCTGACATCTGCCCCGGATAGTTATCCGCCTTGTCCTTTAACCCGACTTTAGCGATCGCTTCCTCGGAGGACATCGGATTATCGACGATCTCTGCAATGAACTGCACGTTTTCGAGCGCGGTGAGATTGGGCATGAGGTTATAGGACTGAAAAATGAACCCGACGTAATCGCGGCGGTATTTTGTAAGCTCGTCGTCCGTAGGGTGCGAAAAATCCCTGCCTTCTATGAGCAGAGTGCCTTCGGTGAGAAAATCCATACCGCCGACAATATTCATCATGGTGGACTTGCCGCAGCCGGATTCACCCAGCACGACTATGAACTCGTTTTTGTATATTTCGAGGTTTATCCCCTTGAGCACTCTTGATACCCCGTCGCCGGAGGGGAACTCTTTTATTACGTCTTTGAGGACGGCGAGCACTTCCTTCTTTTCGCCCAGATCGACGGAAAGCCCCTTTTCCTCGATGGTTATTGCGGCGAGCGAAGCCATGCGTTCGCAAAGCTTAAGCTCTTCGTCGTTATATGAGCCGCCGTCGGTCTTATTGACGATCTGTACGCAGCCGATGACATCGTGGGTGTTGTTGAGCGGTACGCAGATCATCGTCTTGGTGACAAGATCATTGTCGTCAAAAACGGTGCCGTCAAAACGGGGATCCGACGCGGCGTCCTCCACAAACATGGATTTGCCCGTCTGCGTCACGATACCCTCGATACCCAGACCGTTCTCCACGCTGATGTTGGAGATATCGGCGGGCCCGATGTGGAACACGGGCGACAGCCTGTCGGTCTTTTGGTCGAGGAGCC
>CACZSP010000364.1 GCA_902783905.1 uncultured Ruminococcus sp. | reverse complement strand
ATCGGTCGGAGTGACTGGACTCGAACCAGCGGCCTCTTGGTCCCGAACCAAGCTCACTACCAAGCTGTGCCACACCCCGAAAAGTACTGTAATATTATACTACTATCGTCCGGTTTTGTCAACAGAAATCATTAAAAGATTTGATTCCGTCCGCGGAAATAATCCGCGGACGGAATCTGCGCATTCAATCCTGATGGAATGATTCCAGTTTCTTCAGTCTCTTTTCAAACGCGACCATATCGTCGTCGTTGGCGTACACGAAGTGACCCGGACGGATCTCGCGCATTTCTCTCGCGGCGATATTCGGGTCTTCCTCGACGGCGGTGTAAACGATCGACTCTCTCTGCTTTTCGATGATCGGGTCGGGCATCGGTACCGCGCTCAGAAGAGAAACGGTGTACGGATGCACGGGATACTTGAAAAGCGTTTCGGACTCGGCAATCTCGACGATTTTTCCGAGATGGATAACGGCAATCCGGTCGGCTATGAAGCGGACGACCGAAAGGTCGTGAGCGATGAAAAGATAAGTGAGGTTCTTTTCCTTTTTGAGCTTGTTCATCAGGTTGAGGACCTGAGCTCTGATCGAAACGTCAAGAGCGGAGATCGGCTCGTCGGCGATAATGAATTTCGGTTCCATTATCATGGCGCGGGCTATACCGACCCTCTGACGCTGTCCGCCCGAGAACTCGTGTGGATATCTCGACTTGTGCTCGGGAAGCAGACCGACGTCGTCAAGCGCCTTGTCGACCTTTCTGATGCGGTCTTCCTCGTCTTTGTAAAGATGGAAATTGTAAAGACCTTCGGAAACGCAGTATTCGATGGTCGCGCGCTCGTTGAGAGAGGCGGCGGGATCCTGGAAGATCATCTGAATGTTGCGGATGACCTCCCTGTCCTCCTTTTTGGAGATCTTGCCGGAAATGCGTTTTCCTTCGAAAAGGATCTCTCCGGCGGTGCAGGGATTGATCCTGATGATAGCTCTTCCGAGCGTCGTCTTTCCGCTGCCCGATTCGCCGACGAGCGCGAATGTCTCGCCGCGGTAGATATCGAAGCTCGCGTCGCTGACAGCCTTGAACTTTTTCTTCCCGCCTACGTCGAAGGCGACGTCGACGTGCCTTACCGAAAGGATGACCTCGCGTCCGGAATCGTTATTCGTCGACATAGAAGGCACCTCCCTTTCCGGTCATCTGCGCGATCTTCTCGTGCAGATCCTGAATGACCTCCGGCTTTTCAAGCTTCGGAGCTCTCGGATCGAGCAGCCAGGTCTTCGCGTAATGCGTTTCGCTGACCTTGAAGAAAGGCGGCTCTTTGGCAAAATCGATCTTGAGCGCCTTCGGATTTCTCGGCGCGAAGGAGTCTCCGGTGATCTTGTTGAAGAGGGACGGAGGCGTTCCCGTGATGTAGTAAAGGTCCTCGCCCTTGACTCCGAGCTGCGGGAGACTGGAGAGCAGCGCCCAGGTGTAGGGGTGCTGCGGATCGTAAAAGATCTCCTCGACGGTACCGTACTCGATGATCTGACCGCCGTACATGACGCCGACACGGTCGGCGACCTTGGCGACGACGCCGAGGTCGTGAGTGATGTAGACCGTCGTGAATCCCAGTTCCTTCTGCAGATCCTTGATAAGCTTGATGATCTGCGCCTGTATGGTGACGTCGAGAGCCGTAGTCGGCTCGTCGCAGATCAGTATCTCGGGGTGGCAGGACAGAGCTATCGCGATAACGATCCTCTGACGCATTCCTCCCGAATACTGGAAGGGATATTCGTCGAATCTGTCGGCGGCGTTGGGAATGCCGACCATTGACATCATATCTATCGCCTGCTGTTTTGCTTCGGCTTTGGATATTCCCTGGTGTTTTTCGATGACCTCGGTGATCTGTGAACCGATCGTCCTGATCGGGTTGAGCGAGGTCATGGGGTCCTGGAAGACGGTGGAGATCTTTGCTCCGCGCACGCCCTCCCAGTCCTTGTCGGTTTTGAACTGAACAAGATCCTTTCCGTGGAACATGATCGAGCCGTTGGTGATCGAGCCGTTTGACTCGAGCATCCCGGTAAAGGTCTTGGTGAATACCGACTTTCCGCTTCCCGATTCTCCGACTATAGCGAAGGTCTCGCCCTCATACAGATCGAGAGAAACGTTGCGGATCGCGGTCAGATAGTTCTCGCGTACGCGAAACCTGACTTCAACGTCCTTTGCGGACAGTATAACGTTCTTTGCCATCTTAACCTCCCGTCATCTGTGCGTGCGGGGATCGGCCGCATCGGCAAGCTTCTGACCTACGATATAGAGAGATATCGAGATCATGGCAAGGATGGATACCGGAATCCAGAAGAGGTGAGGCGTTCCTCTCATATAGGGAGTGTAGCTGGAGATGGTACGGCCGAGAGAGGCGTACTGAGAACCGATGCCGAGGCCCATGTAGGAAAGGAAGACCTCATAAGAGATGAGCAACGGAATCTCTCTCGAAATGTACGTCATAATGACCGAGATAAGGTACGGGAGTATGTTCTTCGTGATCATCGTGCCGGTTCTGGTGCCGAGGCATTTCGATGCGAGGTTGTATTCCCTGTCGCGGATTATCATGACCTGAGTTCTGATGAAATACGCGACGAATATCCAGTCTGTGACCGTCATAATGAAGATCAGAGTAACGAAACCCGGCCTCATAACGTAAGAAAGGATCATCGCGAGAAGAAGGAACGGAACGTTAGATACGATATTGTATATCTCGATCATCCACTTGTCCATCTT
>CACZSP010000363.1 GCA_902783905.1 uncultured Ruminococcus sp. | reverse complement strand
TCAATGATGCGACGCGAAATCCGGGGCGGATTTCGCCGTCGAATTGTGCGGTATTGCCTTAACCAAACCTTGTATTATCAGGTTAACTGTTTGCACAAAAGAAAAAAGGAGCTGATCAATCTTCCCGGTTCCATTCGGGAATTTTAACAGCTCCTTTTACCGTTCTCCGACTGAATTCAGTCAGCCAGATACTGGACCACGGTCGCGCGTCCTCCGGTGAATATGAACGACAGACTCGTCTTTCCCTTGCTGTACACTATCGAGTCGCCCCTGTCCTCGTATTCGACGCCGGTGGCGGCAATGACCTCTTCTTTCGTGCTTCCGATACCAACGCCCTGAGGCGTCTTTACCGACTGATCGGTAAGAGAAATCCAGAGCACGAAATCGACTCCGTTTTCGGGATAGGTCTGAACGGTGAATCCCTTGAAAACGAACACCTTGTCGTATCCGATGTATGCGCAGCTGGGAGACTCGTCCTTCGAGACCGGGTCTCCGAGATACGCCGAGACTGAGGTGAAGTTGTCGTGAGGAGCGAGCTTTACGCTCCCGGTGTCGAGATACCAGACGTCGTCCCTCGAGGCGCCCTGACCGCCGGTGACTTCATCCGTCAGTTCTATCTCCGTCCCTCCGCTTCCCGAGCATCCGGTCAGCGCCAGTATCAGCGCCAGAGCCGCGGCGGCCGCGGATATAATTCCTTTAAACTTCATTAATTTATTTATCCTTTCGGTTTATTCCCCGTAAAAGCGCCACTTTTCGTCCGACCCGTTCATAAAGCCGAACCAGGTTTCGGCGAGGGAGTCGTACTCTCCGTTTACGCTTGCGTCGCTTTTTCTGTTTTCAACGCCGTATTTTTCGGCAAGAACACCGGCGATATATCTGCTGATCTTTTCGGCTCCGACGGTATTGACGTGATAACCGCCGTCGAACGAATCGGTGTTCCTGTCAAGGCCCGCCGCTTCGTACGCGGAAAAATCGAGCCGGTCCGAGCTTCCCTCGGGAGGATTCTCCCATGAGGGACTGCATATCTTCATATCCTCCTCCGACGTGAGGTTGATATAAAGCACCGAGTGCTCGCGCGCGTAGTCCTCCATCTGCTTTTCCCATTCGGGATACCACGGGTACTGCCAGATATTCGTCGGAGTCTTGAGGATCACGAAGGCGATCCCGCGGGACTCGCACTCCTCTCTCATCTTATCCAGGTATTCCCAGCAGATGTCGGGAAAAGACGGATCGGTAAGATAGCGCGGCGTCTGGGTCGACGTCCGCGCGACGGTGCCCGTCTTCGGAAGATACCCGTTGAGACTGATCCGGTCTTTTCCGAACATATATCTGAAATCGTCGGCTCCAAGGTCCTTCCAGCGGGAATGATAGCGCAATATCGGGAAGATATACGAGGCGAGAGACTCCCCTTCGGTAAGCGACGCCCGTGCGGCTTCCAGCTTGTATTTTGACAGCCGCAGGCCGTCGAGAGTCAGCCGGGTGTACTCTTCCCTCGTGACCTTTCCTATCTTCATCTCGACCGCGTTGAAGACGACGACTTTCGGCGTTTCAAGCTCAAGTGACTCGAGCAGCATATAATACGAATGCCAGATAAGCTGCTGTGAAGAACCGCGCACGTAGGAGGTTATTCCCTTCTCGTCCCATATAACCGCGGGATTGATCGCCTGATAAAACTCGCAGTCGCCGAAAAACAGAACGTCGTGGCTCATCTGCGATTTATAGTACTCGCCGGGGAGCGATCCCTCGACTCCTCCGTCGACGTCTCTGTCCATATACTTGGGGACTACGAGAAGCTGAAGAAGCCAGAGCAGGAGTACCAGCGCGATGACGAACACCGCGATCCGGATCACAGATCCGGTCCTTTTTTTTGCCTTTTCAGTCATATCAGCGGTAATACTTGTCCGGTACGTCGGTTATCGGACAGACGATCTTTGTCGAAGGAGTGTAATCGTAGAGCGACTTGTCGAAAACGTAGTAGTTTTCATTGGGTCCGAGCATATCGTTTCTCCACAGAGTATATGCGTTCAGCTGAGCGTCCGTCAGGGCGTACGCGGGTACGCGGACGTCTCCTCTCATCGGAGTGCCGTCGAAGTGATACCACTGCGGGTTCGATCTGGTCCCCATATTAACGACCACCCAGAAATGGGTGCCGCTGGTATGGACC
>CACZSP010000362.1 GCA_902783905.1 uncultured Ruminococcus sp. | reverse complement strand
TATGCTGCTTCGGAGACCATTTTGCCTGGGCGGCGAAGAACGCTCCGGCCGAATACGAAAACGAGGCGAAGGAAAGAGGAATTCCGGTACTTCGTCTGCTTATAGAAAAAGCGTCGCGGCTGCGTCCCGGCGAGAGCGGACTCGTCGCGCTCGACTGGTGGAACGGCAACCGCAGCATGCTCGTCGACAATTCGCTTTCGGGAGTTATCGTCGGGATGACGCTCCGTACAAAGCCGGAGGATATCATGCGCGCGCTCATCGAGGCCACCGCCTTCGGCACCAGGACGATATTCGACGCCTTCCGCGACAGCGGGTGCAAGATCCGGCGTTTTATGACGGCCGGCGGCGTGCCTCTCAAGGATCCGTTCACCATGCAGCTTTACGCCGACGTTCTGCGCATTCCGATCGAGGTGTCATCGACCCGCCAGGCGGCGGCTCTCGGCGACGCCATCCACGCCTCGGCTGTCGCCGGACGTGAGGCGGGGGGATACGGCTCGGTCGCCGAAGCGATACGCGCGATGGCCGCGAAAACGGCGGCGACGTATTATCCGGATCCCGCGGCGTCGGCGGTTTACGACCTGCTTTACGAAGAATACGTCCGGCTTCACGACTGGTTCGGCAGAGGCGGCAACGACGTTATGAAGCGGCTGCGCAGTATACATGGTTAAGATAGTCAGCGTAAGGAAGGGCTCACGCGCCTGGTGGCGCGGAATCAGAGCGGGAGACTGCCTCGAGGAAATAAACGGGTCGCCGATCGACGACGTGCTCGACTACCGCTTTCGGCTGACGGCCGAAAAAGCAGTTCTCGGGCTCTGCCGCGGCTCGAAGAAATTCACTCGCGTCATAAGGAAGCCGGAAGAGGATACCGACATCGGTCTCGGCTTCGAGACGCCGCTTATGGACGGGAAGCACACCTGCCGCAACAAGTGCATTTTCTGTTTTATCGATCAGAACCCTCCCGGTATGAGAGAGTCCTGCTATTTCAAGGACGACGACTCCCGGCTTTCCTTCCTTCACGGGAACTATATCACGATGACCAATCTGTCTCGCCGCGAGGTCGAGCGGATCATCGAGATGCATATTTCTCCTGTCAATATTTCGGTGCACACGACGAATCCTGAACTGCGCGTGAAGATGATGAACAACCGCTTTGCCGGAGAATCGCTCTCCTATCTGCGGATGTTTGCCGACGCCGGCATCCGGATATGCGCCCAGGTAGTGCTCTGCCGCGGCATCAACGACGGAAAAGAACTTGACCGCACGATGCGGGATCTCGAAGAATATCTGCCCTCTCTTGACAGCGTTTCGATTGTTCCGGCGGGACTGACGAAGCACCGGGACGGACTCTATCCGCTCTCTCCCTACACTCCGGAGGAATGCGCCGGGATAATCGCTCGGGTGAATGCCGCCGGCGACCGCTGCCTTGAAAAATACGGCACCAGAGTTTTTTATCCCGCCGACGAGTTTTACGTCAAGGCGGGGCTCGAACTTCCCGGTGAGGATTTCTACGGAGATTTTTCCCAGCTGGAGGACGGCGTGGGTATGCTCACCTCCTTCTCGGCTGACGCCGACCGGGAGCTGGAGTATCTTGCCGGCGAAGGGACCGGGATACCCGAAAGAAGGATCTCGGTAGCCACCGGATACGCCTCTTTTGAAATGATATCCTCCGTCGCCGAAAAGACCGAAAAGCTTTTCCCGGCGGTGAAAATAAACGTGATAAGGATCAGAAACGACTTTTTCGGCGAGAGCGTTACCGTTTCGGGACTGCTCACCGGCGGCGACATTGCCGCTCAGGCGGAGGGCCTCGATCTTGGCGAAGTGCTTCTGTTTCCGCGCAACGCCCTGCGCGCCGAGGGAGATCTTTTCCTTGACGGAATGACTCCCGCCGGCCTTTCTGAAAAGCTCGGAGTCCCGGTGGCGGCAAGCGAATGCGACGGAGGCGCCTTCGTGCGTCTGATTCTGGGGATCGGTGATTGAAGAATGAAGAATAAAAAACGAATATTCCGCGCCGCCTTTGCTCTCTTTACGGCATTGACTCTCGCACTTTTCGGAGGATGCATGCAGTCGGGAAAGGGAGGAGAGGTCAGGACGCTGTTTGCCGGCGACGGGACCGAAGAGGTCAGGACGGTTATCGTCACTTTCCCGCCAGAGACGGTGATAGTCACGGTGCCCGTCGGCGTCACCGACGAAGCGACCGATCCAGGGACGGTCGATATCCCCGATACCGACGTCACCACGGCAGGGCCGGAGGTCACCGAAAAGCCGGGAAAAGGATACGAGTATACGATGCACACCTACGAGCGTTCCCTCGGCGGCGGCAGCACCGCGTCCTTCACCTATCCTCGCATTTCGGGAATGGCGAACGAGACGCTTCAGACGAAGATAAACACCCTGCTCGGAGACATTACCGAGTATGATTTTACTTCGGCGGAGTTCAGCAAGGATTACGCCGACAGCATCGCGTCCGGGGTGACGGTCGGGTACCGGGTCGACGAGTGCGACGTGACTCTCATCAATTCGGCGTTTATGTCGGTGCGCTGGAGAGTCAGTTACAACCGGTCGAACGCGGACGAGGCGTACAGGACGGCGTTTGTCCATCATATCAATCTTTCCACCGGCAAGGAAATCAAAACAAAAGATATTTTCAGCGATTTTTACACCGTTCTCGACCTTCTGGAGGGAGGGAAGATGACCAGGGTCGAATCGACCGACGGTTTTGACAGCCGGTCGGATTTTTCCTCTCTTTTGAAAAATATGCGGGCGAGAGTGCCCTATTCGGTCTTTCCGCCCGTCTATTTTACGTCGGATACGCTTTGCGTGATAGTCTGCTCCGAGCATCAGTCGGGAGGCTGGGCGGAATACTCGGTTCCGCTTGCCGACGTCCGTCACTGCCTCAAGGTCTCGCCGTGAGCGACGGCCGGCGGCAGTTGAGCGCAAACCTTCAGCAGACCGGATAAAACGAATCATTCAGAATAAAGGAATCTATTCAGCCATGTCCAAACCCGTGATAGCCATCGTCGGACGTCCGAACGTAGGCAAAAGCACGCTTTTCAATAAACTGATAGGGGAACGCCGGGCGATCGTCGAGGATACGCCGGGCGTTACGCGCGACCGCATATACGGAGAGACCGAATGGCGCGGCAGACGCATCGTCGTCATCGACACCGGCGGCATCGAGCCGTCGGGAGAGGACGTGATACTTTCCGGAATGCGCGAGCAGGCGCAGATCGCGATAGAGAGCGCCGACGTGATTATCTTTATGTGCGACGTCCGCTCGGGGCTCGTCGCCGACGACGCCGAGATTGCCGCCATGCTCCGCCGTTCGAAAAAACCGGTCATACCCGTCGTCAACAAATGCGACAGCGTCGGGAATCTGCCGGGAGAGTTTTACGAGTTTTACGAGCTGGGCTTCGACGCCGATCCCATCCCCCTGTCCTCGGTCCACGGCACCGGCACCGGCGATCTTCTCGACGCCGTGCTCGCGCTGGTTCCAGGCGAGGCCGAAGAGGAGCGCGAGGACGACGTCATTCGCGTCGCCGTGATAGGAAAGCCCAACGCCGGGAAATCCTCCCTCGTCAACCGCATTGCCGGAGAGGAGAGGATGATCGTTTCGGATATCCCCGGAACCACCCGCGACGCCATCGACACGAGGATCGAAAACGCGTACGGGAAATATATTTTCATCGACACCGCCGGAATCAGACGGTCAGCAAAGATCAGGGATTCGATTGAGCATTACTCCGTCCTCCGCGCGCATACGGCCGCCGAGCGCGCCGACGTCTGCCTTATCATGATCGACGCCGGCGAAGGCGTGACCGAACAGGACGAAAGGATCGCCGGCATCGCCCACGAAGCCGGACGCGCGTCGATCATAGTGGTCAACAAGTGGGACAGCATCGCCGACAAGGACAATTCGACGGTGAAAAAGTTCGACGAAAAGATCCGGACGGCGCTGTCTTATATGCCTTACGCCCCGATAATGTACGTTTCGGCGCGCACGGGGCAGCGGGTGTCCAATCTTTTCGAGCAGATCAATCTCGTATACTCCCAGTCGGTCCTGCGCATCTCGACAGGTATGATAAACGACATGCTCGCCGACGCGACGACGAGAGTCCAGCCGCCGACGGACAAGGGAAGAAGACTGAAGATCTACTATATGACCCAGGTCTCGGTGGCTCCGCCAACCTTCGTCATTTTCTGCAACAGCGTCGAACTGTTTCATTTTTCATACCGCAGATATATCGAAAACTGTCTGCGCGAGGCGTTCGGCTTCAACGGCACTCCGATAAAGATCGTGGTGCGCGAACGCGGGGACGGCGAGGGATAACGCAATGTTTATCGACAGAATAGAAATATACGTAAAAGCGGGCAACGGAGGAAACGGCGCCGTTTCCTTCCACCGGGAAAAATACGTTTCGCACGGCGGTCCCGACGGCGGCGACGGCGGGCACGGCGGAAATATCGTGATGCGGGTCGATCCCGGCTCCAACACCCTGCTCGCCTTCAGATACCACCGCAAATTCGTCGCCGCAAACGGGGAAAACGGCTCGGGAAAGAAATTTCACGGGGCGTCGGCTCCCGATACAGTGATACTCGTTCCGCCGGGAACGGTTATCAAGGAGGCGGAAAGCGGGCTCGTTATCCACGATATGTCGGAGAACGGAGGAGCCGATTTCACCGTCTGCCGCGGAGGACGCGGCGGATGGGGAAACAGGCATTTCGCCACACCCACGAGACAGGTCCCGATGTTTGCCAAATCCGGCACCGCGGGCGAGGAAAAAAATCTTCTTCTCGAACTGAAAATGATAGCCGACGTCGGTATAATCGGTTTCCCGAGCGTCGGAAAGTCGTCGCTCCTCGCGGGTATTTCGGCGGCGCGGCCCAAGATCGCCGGATATCATTTTACCACCCTTTCCCCGAATCTCGGAGTCGTCTCGCTTCCGTCGGACAACGGAGGACGCGGATTCGTCGCCGCGGACATCCCGGGGCTTATCGAGGGCGCCGCCGACGGAGCGGGACTCGGACATCAGTTTTTGCGGCATACCGAACGCTGCCGGCTGCTCCTTCACGTCGTCGACATCGCCTCCACAGAGGGGCGGGATCCCTCGGACGATCTGAAAAAGATCGACGCCGAGCTGTCGAAATACAGCCCCGAGCTTGCGCTGAGACCGCAGATAGTCGTCGCCAACAAGTGCGACTGCGCCGACCGTGAAGCGGAGTACGTAAAGGAATTCGAGCGTCTCGTCGCCTCTCTCGGCCGAAAGCTTTACTACGTCTCGGCAATGACGGGAGAAGGACTTGACGAACTGGTCGAAGCGACCGCCGCCGAACTTGAAAAACTCCCGCCGGTAAAGGTTTTCGAGGCCGAGATAACGCCGGAGGACCGCCTCTCCCGCGGCGCGGCGGAGAGAAAGACCGAATACCGCAGGGTCGGGAACACCTTTTACGTCGAGGGCGAATGGCTCTTCAACCTTTGCGGACAGGTCAATTTCGCCGATTACGAATCGCTCAACTTCTTCCGCAGGGTGCTCAAAAAAAGCGGAGTCATCGACGAGCTCGAGGCGATGGGCTGCACCGACGGCTGCACCGTTTCGATTTACGATTTCGAATTCGATTACGTAAAATGATATCTCCCGTCGTATACAGAGGCGAAGGGATGACGCTGAAGAGCTATCTTCGCTCCGTCCGGCACGTCTCGACGCGGTCGCTCAAGCGGCTCAAATACCGCGACGGCGGCATTACTGTCAACGGTGAGCGCGTCACCGTCCGATATATGCTGAAGGACGGTGACGAGATCCTGCTGGACACGTCAGATCTTCCGGAGTATCCGGGAGAATCGGGCATCATTCCGGTCCGGCTTCCGCTTGAGATAATTTACCGGGACGCGTCGGTCACCGTCTGCGACAAGCCGGCCGGGATGCCGACACATCCGGTGCACGATCATCTTGACGACACGGCGGCAAACGCGCTGGCATATCTCGCGAAGGAGAGCGGGGAGGAGAATTTCGTCTTCCGCTCTGCGACGCGTCTCGACAAAAACACCAGCGGTCTGCTTCTCGTCGCAAACGATTTTCTTTCTTCCGGCAGTCTTTACCGTCAGGTGATGGCGCACACGGTGAGAAAAACCTACCTTGCCGTCGTCCGAGGCGTCCCGGCGGACAGAAGCGGCACGGTGGACGTTCCGATAGCGAGGACAGCGGCGGGGAACGTAATGCGAACGGCCGGAGACGGCGACCGGGCGGTGACTCACTACAGGGTCCTGTCGGAAAGCCGGGACGGAAGTCTTTCGCTTTGCGCCGTCACAACCGAAACCGGGCGGACTCATCAGATAAGGGTCCACATGTCCCATATCGGTCACCCGCTGCTCGGGGATTTCCTTTACGGAGAGGAGTCGGAGCTTATAGGACGTCACGCTCTGCACGTTTCGCGCCTCTCCTTCCTGCATCCGGCGGACGGAAGGACGATGGAGTTCACGTCACCGCTTCCGTGCGATATGGCGGACCTTCTGCGCGAGTATTTTTGAAATGAGGAAAATAGAATTGGCAGTCGAACCGATCACTGAAGACGAAAACCGGGAAGCGGATAATCCCGGAAAAAAGAAAAGGGAAGCATCCCCGGCAAAGAAGCTTCCCCGTTTTGCGCTTATTCAGTTTGCGGTTTTCGGAGTCTCTCTGATATTTTTCGCTGTATGTTGCTTTTCGCGGGATTTCGCCGACTTTTTCTGCAGATATATAGCATCCGGTCCCCGCGCAGTTATGGCGTGGCTTACCGCATGGATCCCGTTTTCGCTTGCCGAGTTCCTGATCATCATTATGATCCCGGCGGCGGTGATAATAATAAGATACGGAATAAAACACTACGCCGACTCCTGGCGGAATCTCGGCGTTTTCTGCCTGATAATTCTGTCGTTTATCTCGTCCCTTTTTACCTCCTACGTTTTCTCGCTGGGAGCCGGATACCGCGGAAGTTCTCTTGACGAAAAGCTCGGCCTTGAGCGGCACGATCTGTCGGCGGAGGAACTGCGGGAAACGACGGTCACCGTCATCGAAAAAGTCAACAGAGAGGCGAAGAATATCGTTTACGGATCCGACGGCTTTTCGGTCATGCCGTACGACACGTCCGAAATGACGAAAAGGATACTCGACGCATACGAAGACGCCTGCGGTGATTACCGTTTCATTCAGAAGATGCGCACGCCGCTCAAGCTCGTCATGCTCAGCGAGCCGTGGACCTACACTCACATAACCGGAGTTTATTCCTATTTTACCGGCGAATCGAATATCAATATAAATATGCCGGATTACACGATACCCTACACCGGAGCCCACGAGCTGGCACACCAGCGGGGGATCGCCCGGGAAGACGAGGCGAACTTCGTCGCATATCTCGTCGGCATCAGGTCGGAGGACGCCTATATCAGGTATTCCACCGAGCTCAATATGCTCGAGTATCTTCTGAACGCTTATTATTCGGCCGACAGCGAGCATTATGCCGAGGTTTATTTCATGATCGACGAAAACGTCAGGAAGGAAATGTCGGCGTATTCGAAATTCTTCTCCAAATACCGCAGAACGGTCGTGTCGCAGGTCAGCGAGGCGGTCAACGACACTTATCTGAAGATAAACGGAACACCGGGCAGCAGAAGCTACGGTATGGTGGTCGATCTCTGCGCCGCCTATTACGCGGCGGAAAAGGAAGACTGACGGAGGCTTCGCGCCTGGCGGCGCTCGCAGTGAAGACGCGCCTGTCGGCGCTAATGAAGACGTGCTTCGCACTAGTGAAGACGCGCCTTCGGCGCTAATGAAGACGTGCTTCGCACTGGTGAAGACGCGCCTTCGGCGCTAATGAAGTGTCCGGCTTGCG
>CACZSP010000361.1 GCA_902783905.1 uncultured Ruminococcus sp. | reverse complement strand
CGGGATGCCGCCGATTCTGCGCGAGAATTGCGTTTTTTGCTGCTTTTTTGCTTGATTTTCGCTGAAAAACGGGCAAAAACGTCGCGGTATCGCGACGAGCAATTTCTCGACGGCTCGTTAAAAAACCGCGAAGCGAGTTTTTTAACAGCCTCCTTAAGGGAGTTCAGTTGTCTCCCGACTGCTCTCCGAAAACGTGCATATAGTAATCTTCGAGCGAGGGGATCGTGTTGACGGCGTCGTCTCCCGGTTTTTCGTCGCTGATTATACGCAGGATGACTTTTCCCGTCTTTTCGTCTCTCGAAATGTTGGTCACCATACGCTCTCTCTGTATGCCGACCACGTCTCCCTCGGCGCAGGGAAGCAGCCAGACTTTTCCGTCTATGCGGTGCATAAGCTCCTCGGGAGAGGCGTTGTCGGCAATAACTCCGCGGCGGAGCATAATCACTTTTTTCGCGATGAATTCGATGTCCGAAACGACGTGCGTCGCGATGATAATTATCTTGTCGAAGGCGATCTGAGCGATGAAATTGCGGATGGATATCCTCTGTTTCGGGTCGAGGCCCGCCGTCGGTTCGTCAAGTATGAGGACGGAGGGATTGCCGAGGACCGCCTGAGCGAGCGCCAGCCGCTGCTTCATGCCTCCGGATAGCGCTCCGATCTTGCGGTGCGGGACGTCGTCCAGTTCGACCGCCTTCAGTATCCGGGAGATCTCGCCTGAGATATATTCCTTTTTTTCCTTCCGTTTCATTCCCGCGCCGACGTCCTTCAGCGCCGCCATATACCACATAAAGCGTTCGACGCTGAAATTCGGGTACATTCCGGGGTACTGAGGCATGAAACCGATCTTTTCCCGGAATCGGACTCCCATCTTCAGCACGTCCTCCGGCTCTTTGCCGTCTTCCGAAAAAGTGATCTCCCCTCCGTCGGCACGGAGGTTGTCGGTTATTATGTTTATAAGGGTGGATTTTCCCGATCCGTTGGGCCCGAGAAGGGCGTAAATGCCCGGCTCGAGTTCGGCCGAAAAATGCTGAAGCGCTTTGTTGGAACCGTAGCTCTTCGAAACGTCGCTGATAGTAAGTTTCATTTTCGGTTACTCCTTTTCTTCGGTTGTGATGCGGAGGAAAAAGCGGGTCCTTTTCTCCTCTTCGGCTGAAGATATCACGATCTGTCCCCAGCCCGCCTCGGCTGTAAAGGGTTCCAGGGGCGGGAAGTTTGTGCCGCCGGTAACGAACCGGCGGTCTCCCCCTCCGGTTTTTTCGATTGTTATCTTTTCGGGCGACTCGACGGTGACGACCGCCCGTCCCTTTCCGTTTTCTATTAAAACCGTCCTTCCGCTGACGCGCGGCTCTGTCTGCACGTGCAGGTGAAGGGCTTTTTTTGCTTTTTTATCAAACGATATGATCTCGTCTTCTACGGTGAAGGTGTGCGACGGATGGTCGTAACTCATCCTGCGCGTCACCTTTTCGCACGAGTGCGCGTAAGCGGGAGTCAGATCGGCGCAAAGAGCGCATCCGTCGTCGCTCTCCCGGTGGGAAAGGACGCGCGCCATCCGGTATTCGTCGGATATCAGGACGTCGGTATCCCGCGGTTCCTTCCCCGACGCGGGGCGCCGGGTGCCGCCGTCGTAAGCGGCGTCGGGCCGGTCGAAACCGACGTTGCGGCGTTCCGGCGTCTCGACGGTTATGCAGTTGTGAGCCGAGGTGCGGGTCAGGTACTGGCGCCGGTGGGGCGTGCCGTAACTGTCGTATACGCCGGAATCGGTCAGGAGCGGGGCGCCTCTGAAGATCTGGAAGCATCCGGTGTCAAGATGGTCGTGATTCGAGCCCCAGTATTCGCCGGCTTTCATAAAGATCAGGGTATCGCCCGATTTGAAAACCGTTTCACATACCGGGGAACCGAAATACCGGCAGGCGGGAAGGGGAGCGTCCGGCTTATTTTTCACGCTGCTGCCGAATATTATCATTGAAACGGGAGAAATGATCCCTTCGCCCCATGAGCTTTCCCGGTAAAAATCCATTCCGAGGTGACGCGGAAGCAGGAATTCCGGGCAGAAGCCGCGTCGGAACTCCGAAAGGAAGCATTCCCTCCCCGAAAGGACGTAGGCGAAAAAGAAGGGAACGCAGAAGGGGGCGCGCAGGTTGTACTCCTCCTTCGTTTCGTTGAAATCGTCGCCGAGGCGCAGCGCTTCTCCGTCAGGCCGTGTCATATACAGAAGCCAGTCGGCTGTTTTTTCAAGGCAGGGAAAGATCTTCCTTCCGTCCCCGGTCATTCTTTCAAGCAGAAGCTCCGCCCAGCAGAGCCAGGTCCAGCGGTAGGAACCGTAAGCCGGCCCCTGATTGTGCGCTCCTTCGCCGAGAAGCGCCTCCACGGCGGGGACGTATTCGTCGAATATCCTTCCGGCGCACCAGATGTAGATATCCGGTCGCTCGTCGTAAACTGCGATCGAAAAGGCGAGCAGGTCGCGCAGAAGCTGCGCTTCGGTCCCGTGTCCCGAGATAGCGGTCTGCCGCGCGGGAGGATATCCCATCTCGAAATACCGTTCGGCTATCTCCTCGCACCTGGCGATCCAGGCGTACTTTTTGTCATCCGGTATGAAGGAATGGCACCAGTCGTAGACCTCCGAGCAGACGAAGATGATATGTCCGCCCCATCTTGCTCCCATATTGCCTCCGGTCACGGTGAAAGAGGAGAGAAGCAGGTCGGCTGCCGCGATCGCCTTTTGCGCGTCGGCTTCGCTTCCCGACAGCAGGGCGCGGAAGGCCAGCGCCTCGACGGCGAGCGCTTCGCCGAGATCGTAGGTGCCGTATTCGGGGGTCGCGCCTTTGGCGGTTATCACGAGAGACGTCAGCCGGTCGAGCGTCGCCGAAGCCTCCGCGAAGTCATCGCGGAGCAAGCCGGCTTTGACCGGATCGATATCGCTTTTTCGAAGCATGAGCCGCGGGTGTTCCGCGGGCGGCGTCACCGGAGGCGGCGGGAATGGGGAGTGCAGCATGACGGGCTCCTTGAAATAAGTGGGCAGTGGACAGAATGAAAAGTGAAAAATGAAAAATGAAAAAATGCGTTGTGAAAAATTTTTAATTTTTCATGCGGTAAAAGCCACGCTCGTATTGCGTAT
>CACZSP010000360.1 GCA_902783905.1 uncultured Ruminococcus sp. | reverse complement strand
TAATGCGTGCAAAGGATCAAACCGTGCTTCCCGAAAACAGGCACAAAAATCTCTCGCCAATACACGCACGCGAATTGTGCGGTATCGCCCTAGAAAAAAATTCACTAAAATTATAGCACCCGAATGAAAGATACGCTGTATTCTTGCCTTCCTTGTGTACGCCAAATTGGCGGCCAAATTGGCGTGCACAAGGTTGTCTTAGACGCGGACGGATCTTCGGGTGCCACTGTCGTTTCAAAAACTACTAATGAGCTGTTATTGATGGGGCTGTTTTATTTTCCCGATTTTCTTCGGGATTTTTAAACGGCCTCTTTCTTCAAAGTTCCGCGGCAAACAGCCAGAGCCAGAGTCTCTTCAGCGGATTCACGTGACGGCGGTATTCGAAATCGTACATTCTGTCCCAGAACTCCGCGACCAGAGGCAGGTCTCCGGCGTCGGCTCCGAAGCCGAATTCCTCGGCGGCTATCGATTCGAACATCCTTCTGACGGATTTTCCGCTCATTGGCGCAGTATAACGCTTTTTGAGCTTCTTATCCTCTCCGGAGGATCCCGCCGAAAGGGCCGGCGCGCACTTTTCGCTTATTCTCGAGGCGTATTCCGGCGTGAATTCGCCAGCCTCGGGAGACAGTCCGCAGACCGACAGCAGACGGAACACAAGATCCGACGCGCCGCGCACGTCCTCTCTGGTCGGCGCTTCCCCGCCGGATGCGGAGTCCGCCAGTTTTTTCATAAGCGAGCGGCGCTTTTTGTCGTTTTTCTTAGCGCGGGTATAAAAGACCGCAAGGATCAGGAATATGACGGCGGCAGCGGCAAGCGAGATGAGAACGATAGTTACGATCTTCTTGATCAGCCGGCGCAGTTCCTCTTTGCGAAGTTCCTCGGCAAGACGCGCAAGCTCTTCGGGAGTGAGCGTATCGGTATCGTCGGTTTCGTCGTCTCCGCTCTCGTCTGTGCCCGGATTGAGCGTTCCGCTGTGCGTGGAGGACGCGGGAACCTCGTACATGCCGCTGTAGTAGGCGGGAGTCGCCTCGTACTGTATCCAACCGATACCGTCGTACCAGACCTCGATCCAGGCGTGAGCGTTGCGGTCTCTGACCGTCGTCACGTAGGTGCTCGTTCCGTTCCTGTCGCCCGGGACGAGACCCGACGCGATATACCCTTCAACGTATCTCGCGGGTATGCCGAGCTCCCGGAGCACCAGCACCGCCGTCGTCGCGTACTGTACGCAGTAGCCCTGGTGATTTCCGGCGACGAACTTGTCGACACCCACGAGAGTGCTGTCAGGCATTCCCTCGGGAGTGAGCGTATAGGTGAAATGCTCCTCGTCGTCCAGATAGTTGATGATCTCCATCACCAGCTCGTGACGCTTCCGGTAGACCTTCGTGTCGTCGGGAAGACTGTCGGTTACCGGCGCCGGGGTCCCGTCGCTGTTCGTTCCGTCGTAAACCGGATGCAGATCGGCTCCGCTGAAATCAGCCGGTACGTCAATCGAGCGGCTGAGAGTGTAGACCTCTCCGGTTTCGGGATCGACGTAATCGTATTCCTCCGAGCTTTTTACCGTCGCTTCGGATACGATCTTTCCGGCAAGCTCGGATATATAAACGCTTCCGGATTTTCCGGTATACGTATCGTAAACGAAATCGGTGTAATAATCGAGAATGCGCAGGTAGGAATCGAACCGGCGGCGGAAATCGTCCCCGGCAAGATGATACCTTACGGCGAGAGGAAGGTCGGGAGCGGTATAGAAGATCAGCTGATTGTCTTCGTCGTACTGCTTGTCCTCGGGTATCTCGACCACCGTTTTTTTGGCGACCGACCCGTCGGCGAGAAGACGGTATTCGGCGACTCCGACCTCCTGCGGGATCCGAACGAGGGTGTATTCGGTGCCGTCCTCGTCGATCTGTGAAGAGTAATAGAATTGCGGGACGTTCGGCCCGTCGGCATACAGTCCGCAACCTTCCTCCTCGACGAGGATAATGCGCCCGATATCCCGCCTTGCCGTGTTCATATCGGCGATCCTGTCGGCAACGTAGCGGTAGAAGGCTGAGTTTTTCATGGTCGGAAGGATCGAAATGACCGAGTAACCGTCGTTCGGAAGTGACGCGCGGTAGCTCGAATAGATGCCGTCGAACCAGTCGGAATAGGAGATCTTGCTCGGATCGTTGGTCCCGAAAGTGCGCAGCACCATCGTCTCCTTGCCGGATGAAAGCTTACCGGTCACGTTGAACGACCGGACGTGATAGGACGGCATGAACAGCATTTTCGATCTCGATTTG
>CACZSP010000359.1 GCA_902783905.1 uncultured Ruminococcus sp. | reverse complement strand
GGACTTGAACCTACGACCTATCGGGTATGAACCGATTGCTCTAGCCAACTGAGCTATTCCGCCGCGACAGCTTGAATATTATACCACAGGAGTATATCATTTGTCAACAGAAAAAATCCGAATGTTTCAAAAAACCGGATCGCATTTGAAAAAAGAAAGCCGGAAGGAGAAAAGAAAGGACAAAAATGAGTCAATCGGCCGTCAAACGATTGAAAAAAAACGTTAAATATTGTATAATAATATGAATAATCAGATGAAAGGCAAGCGGAGTATCTTATATGAGCAGTACCGTATATTCATTCAGGGGCGGCACGCACGTGACCGAATACAAGAATACCCGCAAAAAAAAGATCGAGAAGCTTCCCGATCCCGGATTCGTCGAGATCCCTATGGCTCAGCATATCGGCGTGCAGTGCAGGCCGGTAGTAAAAGTCGGAGACCACGTTTACAAGGGACAGCTTATCGGCGACGCCCAGGGACTGACCTGCCTCGTTCACGCGTCGGTTTCCGGGGAGGTCAGCGAGATCAAGGTCAGGCACAACGCTCAGGCGATGCCGGTCGAGACGATCCTCATAAAGAGCGACGGCCTCGGCGAGTTGTCTCCCGACATTCACCCTCACACGAAAAAACTGTCGGAGACCACTCCGGATGAAATAATAGAGCGGGTAAGACTAGCGGGGATCTCGGGAATGGGCGGAGCCATGTTCCCGACGCACGCAAAGATACGCAGTTCCATGGGAAAGGTGAACCGACTCATAGTCAACTGCGCCGAATGCGAGCCCTTCATAACTGCAAACCACCGTCTTATGCTCGAGCGCCCGGAAGAGATAGTCAACGGGACCAAAATACTGCTCCGCGCACTCGGACTCTCGCGCGCCGACCTTGCCGTCGAGGACAACAAGGCGGACGCCGTCAACCGGCTTCTGTCGGTGGTCGGCGACAGCGATTACATCAAGGTCCGGGTCATGGAGACAAAGTACCCGCAGGGCGACGAAAGGCAGCTCGTTTACGCGCTGACGGGCAGGGAAGTGCCGTCCGGCAAGCTTCCCGCCGACGTCGGGTGCGTGGTCTTCAACGCCGAGACCTGCGCCGTGATCTACCGCGCGTTCGCATTCGGCATTCCTCTCGTGGAAAGATGCGTGACGGTCGACGGAGACTGCGTCAGAGAGCCGAAAAACCTTCTGGTCCCGCTGGGAACGACCTACCGGACGCTGATCGATTACTGCGGAGGACTTGTAAAGGAGCCGTACAAGATAATCAACGGCGGACCGATGATGGGCGCCGCCAGATGGGAACTGGATACTCCGGTGACCAAAGGGACCGCCGCAGTACTTGTCTTTTCTAAGGAGTTTGCCGGTATGCGCGATACCGGAGCGTGCATCAGATGCGGCAGATGCGTGCAGAACTGTCCCATGCATCTTATGCCGCTTTATCTGGCGCAGTACGCAATGTCGAAGCGCTACGACGACGCCGAAAAGATGGGAGTAATGAACTGCGTCGAATGCGGGACATGTTCCTACAACTGTCCCGGAAACGTGCAGATAGTGCAGTATATCAGAGTCGCGAAAGGCGCTCTGCGAACGAAAAAACAGCAGGCGAAACAGTAAAGTAAATGGAAAAAAACAGTAACGCGGAACAGGCGATAAGAGAGCCGGACCTTCTCACCGTCTCTCCTCCGCCGCATATCAAGCATACCGATACGACGCCGCGGATAATGTCGGACGTGATAATCGCCCTGATCCCGGCGTCGGTCTGGGGCGTTATAGTATTCGGTTTCCGGGCTCTCGTCATCCTGATCGTTTCGACGGGATCGGCGGTAATATTCGAATCCCTCTGCTGTCTTCTTTTCAAAAAGAAGCAGTCGGTCGGGGATCTGTCGGCCGTCGTGACGGGACTCTTGCTCGGTCTCAACCTTCCGTCGTCGGCATCCTACTGGCTGCCCGCGGTAGGCTCGTTTTTTGCCATCGTCGTCGTAAAGCAGCTGTTCGGAGGAATCGGAAAGAACTTCCTCAATCCGGCGCTTGCCGGGAGGGCCTTCCTTTTCGCGTGGCCGTCCGAAATGACCAGCTTTCCGGAGGCGTTCAACAAGCTGGACGTACTGAAAATATCATATTCATCCGAACTTGACGCCGTTGCCACCGCGACTCCGCTTGCGTCGCTCAAGGGCGGGGAACTGCCGGGGATATCGATACTCGATCTTTTCCTCGGAAACTGCCCGGGGTCCATCGGTGAGATATCGGCGCTTCTGCTGATACTTGGCGGTATATACCTGACGGTCAGAAAGGTCATCAGCTGGCGCATACCCGTCGCGTTTATCGGCACGGTGGCCGCGCTGTCCTTCATCTTCCCGGCGACGCTCGACAGGTTCGGCTCGATGGGGGCCGAGATCTTCAGCGGAGGACTGATCCTCGGGGCGGTATTTATGGCGACCGATTACTGCACGAGTCCGGTCACCGCGAAGGGCAAGATCCTCTTCGGGATCGGATGCGGGGCAGTGACGGTGTTTATCAGATATTTCGGCGGATACAACGAAGGGGTGTCCTTCGCCATCCTGATAATGAACATGCTGGTCTATTATTTCGACAAGGCGACGAAGCCGAGGATATTCGGGACCGGCGGCAGTCACAGGAAGCGGGAGGAAACCAGATGAAAAAGATCCTGATCCCCGCGCTTTCGCTGACAGTGATCTGCCTCGTTACGGCGCTTTTGCTTTCTTCGGTAAACGTCCTCACGGCGTCCCGGATCGCTCAAAACCTGGAACAGGCCGAAAGGCAGGCGATGGAGGAGGTCTTCGGAGAAGGAATAAGCTATTCCGATATATCCGACCCGCCCGCCGGAATAAAAAGAATATTCGAAGTGAAGAAGAACGGCAGTCTGGCCGGATACAGCGTTTCGGTCTCACCCAACGGCTTCGGAGGGAATATCGACATGGTCATAGGCGTCGCGCCCGACGGCAGCATAATCGGAGTGGCGATCACTTCGCTTTCCGAAACGCCGGGGCTGGGGAGCCGGGTCGCCGAACCGGAATACCTTGACAAATACGACGGACTGTCGGGAAAACTCGTCCTCAACTCGGACGTTGACGCAATATCCGGCGCGACGATCAGCTCGAGATCGGTGCTGACCGGAGTCAACAGCGCGCTTGACGCGCTTCGCAGGAAAGGGTGTATAGAGTACCGGAAATGAAGGAAAAATATACTTTCAAAAAATTCCTGGGACAGATGAAATCCGGACTTTTCACCGACAATCCGACCTTCGTCCAGCTGCTGGGAATGTGTCCGACGCTTGCGACGACCACCTCGGTCAGAAACGCTTTCGGAATGGGGATCGCCGCCGCGGCGGTGCTCGTCTGTTCGAACGCGCTGATATCGCTTCTTCGGAGATTTATACCGAAGCAGATAAGAATATCGGCGTATATCGTCATCATTTCCGGTTTTGTTACCGCCGTTGAAATGCTTATCAAGGCATATTTTTACGATCTTTACGGTTCTCTCGGACTGTTTATTCCGCTGATCGTCGTCAACTGCATCATCCTGGGAAGAGCCGAGGCGTTCGCGTCGAAAAACCCGGTGCTTCCGTCGGTGGTCGACGGCCTTTCGATGGGGCTCGGTTTTACCTTTGCCCTCGTGTCGATCGGCGCCGTCCGTGAGCTCCTCGGCACCGGAAAACTGCTTGACCGTCAGGTGTTCGGGGACTGGTTCAAGCCCGCGATCATCTTCATCCTTCCCGCCGGCGCTTTCTTTACCCTCGGGTTCATTATCGCGGCGGTGCAGAAGGTGAGAAACACGATTTCCGACAGGGAAAGGCGGGAGCGCCTTTCGGATATAAGCAACGCGTCGGATATCCCGGCAAACGCCGAATATTCGTTTGTTTCGGGGAAATATTTCCCGATTCAGCCGGATTCGAGTCACAATCCGGACGCCGCCAACTCCGAACTGGATTTCTATCCTCCGGAGGAAACGGTGAAGGACGCGGACGAGAAGAAGGAGGAAAACTGATATGACGTTCATGGGTATGTCTTTTACCGATCTCTTCCTTCTCATGCTCGGCGCCGTACTGACCGAGAACTTCATCTTTTCCAAATTCTACGGCTGCTGCCCCTTCCTCGGCGTGTCGGACAAGACCGACAAGGCGCTCGGAATGGGGATGGCCGTCACCTTCGTTATGACGGTCTCGGGAGCCGCGAGCTGGGCGATCTATTATCTTATACTCCTTCCTCTTAAGCTGGAATACCTGAAAACGGTCGCTTTCATTCTGGTCATCGCCTTTCTCGTACAGATCATCGAGATGTTTCTGCGCAGATTCGTCCCGTCTCTTTACAACGCGCTGGGGATCTATCTTCCGCTTATAACGACGAACTGCGCCGTTCTCGGCGCCGCTCTGATCAATATACAGAAAAGCTACGGATTCATTCCGTCGGTCTGCTACGGATTTGCCGCGGGCATCGGTTTCACTCTCGCAATGGTGCTTTTTGCCGGAGTCAGAAAAAAGATGGAATTCGCCGATCCGCCGCGCGCTTTCAGGGGGTTCCCCCTGACGCTCATCGCCGCCGGGCTGCTGGCAATGATCTTTTCCGGCTTTTCGGGAATAAGCTTCTGAAGCGGCAGGCAGGGAGGTGGAGATTTGAATTTCTGGACTGTAGCCCTTCCGGCCTTGCTTTTCGGAGGGATCGGATGCCTGCTCGGCGTGATTCTTGCGCTGGCGAACAGATTTTTCGAAGTTAAAAAAGATCCGAGAATCGACCGGATCCTCGAAGTTCTTCCCGGCGCCAACTGCGGAGGATGCGGACGGAGCGGCTGCGCCGCTCTTGCCGCGGATATCGCCGCGGGGAAGGCGTCGCCCGATTCCTGCACCGTCGGAGGCCCGGACGTCGCAGAGGAAATAGGGAAGATAATGGGCGTCGAAGTAAAGGCGCCCATGAGGATGCGGGCGCAGGTGATGTGCTCGGGGACGAGTGAATTCGCAAAGAAAAAATACGTATATCAGGGCGCGCGCGACTGCATAGCCGCCGTCAGGATGGGCGGCGGGGACAAACTCTGCGCCAACGGCTGCATAGGTCTCGGTACCTGCGTGGCGACCTGCCGCTTCGGGGCGATTTCGGTCATACGCGGAGTGGCGGTCGTCGATTACAAGAAATGCGAAGGGTGCGGCTCCTGCGTCAGGGCCTGCCCGAAGCAGATAATCAGACTGATCCCTTACGACAGCGCTCACTGGGTGGGATGCATGTCGGTCGAAAAGGGTTCGGTCGTGAGAAAACAGTGCGACGTCGGATGCATCAGCTGCCGCAAATGCGAAAAGAACTGTCCGGCGGAAGCTATCAAGGTCGTCAATTTCGTGGCGCGCATCGATTACACGAAATGCATCGGGTGCGGTGTGTGCGTCGACAACTGCCCGAGGCGCATAATATGGTCGAGCAAGCGGCAGAACGGCGAGCTTGTCATCACCAGGATAGACAACGGTAACGAAAAAGAAAAAGGATCGACAGCGGGGGAATAAAATGAATAACAAACGGTTGTTTTACGTTGCATTTGCACTTGTTTCGGTAATCTTCCTTATATGCGCCGCCTCCTGCGGCGGAACGGCGCCGGAGGTAACGTCCGAAGTTACGACGGAAGAGGTGACCACGGCGGAACCGGAGCCCGAAAAGGAACCTTTCATCCTCGCGTCCGGAAAAACTTATTGCACGGTCATCCGTCCGATAGACGCCGATGACGACGTGGTCGACGTGGCAAAAAAGCTTCGCTCGAAGCTCAATGACAAGCTCGGGACCACCAAAGTCGAGATCGGAAACGATTTCGTAAAGCCGGGCACGCCGCACAACACCGACAAGTTTGAGATTCTCGTCGGCAGAACGGCGTACGACGAGACCGTCGAGTTGCTGGACGGACTGCATTATCAGGATTTCGTTGTCGTCCTGCGCGGCAGAAAAATCGTTATAGCCGCGGCAAACGACGACCGGTTGCAGAAAGCTGTCGACAAATTCCTCGAGTTTCTCGGGAAAAATATGAAGACCGAAGACAACGGGGACGTCACTCTTTTGTTTGACGACTTCGTTTTCAAGGCCGAATACAAGGTGAAGGATATGAAGATCAACGGGAATCCGATTTCGGAATACAAAATTGTTCACAACGCGTCGGGAGGCCTTTTCAGCGG
>CACZSP010000358.1 GCA_902783905.1 uncultured Ruminococcus sp. | reverse complement strand
GCCGAAGTTCCCGCCGCTGCGCCTGCCGCCGCAACAGACGGAAGACTGAAGATATCCCCGAGAGCCCGCCGTCTTGCCGAAAAGGCGGGGGCCGATCCGGCTCTTGCCACGGCAACCGGACCTAACGGAAGAATAATCGAAAGAGATATAAACGCTCTGCTCGACAGAGGAGCCGCCGCTCCCGAGGCCGCGCAGAAAGCGGCGCCCGCGGCGCCGGCTGCGGAGTACGAGGACGTGAAGATCCCCAACATCCGCAAGGTCATCGCCCGCTCGATGCACGCGTCTCTATCCGAGATGGCTCAGCTCACGCTCAACTCCTCCTTCGACGCCGGATGCATCCTTTCGCTGCGCGCCTCCCTCAAGGCGGGCGGCGAGGCGGCCGGACTCAACAATATAACCATCAACGATATGATCCTTTACGCCGTCTCGCGCACCATTCTCGCGCACCGCGACGTGAACGCCAATTATCTCGAATCGGAAGGCGTGATCCGCTACTTTGCTCACGCCAACCTCGGCGTGGCCGTCGACACTCCCCGCGGACTTATCGTCCCGACCCTCTTTAACGCCGATACCCTCTCGCTCAACGAGCTGTCGGGTAAGGCGAAGGAGCTCATAAAGGCGGCGCAGTCGGGCTCGGTCAGCCCTGATCTGCTCACCGGCGGATCCTTTACGGTGACGAACCTCGGCTCCCTCGGGATCGAAAGCTTCACTCCCGTCATCAACCCGCCTCAGACCGCCATCCTCGGCGTCGACTGCGTGACGAGAAGGGTAAAGCAGGTCGCCGGCAGAGACGTCTTCTACGACGCCATGGGACTTTCACTTACCTTCGACCACCGCGCTCTCGACGGAGCTCCGGCGGCGAAGTTCCTCAAGGATCTCTGCTTCAATCTCGAGCATTTCGATCTGCTCCTCGTGAAATAAGGGGGAAGGGAAATGTCCGCTAAAGTATACGAACTTATGATAATCGGCGGAGGACCCGCCGGATACAACGCCGCCGAAAGAGCGTCGGAGGCGGGACTCGACACGGTTCTCTTCGAAGCACGCGCCCTCGGAGGCGTCTGCCTCAACGAGGGCTGCATCCCGACCAAGACCCTGCTTTACTCGGCCAAGATCTTCGATCACGCCGTTCACGGCGCGCCCTACGGCGTCACCTTCGACGGGGCGAAGATCGACCATCCGTTTATAATCGACCGCAAGGACCGCGTCGTAAAGACGCTCACCGGCGGTGTGGGAGCCGCTCTGCGCGCTCACAAGGTCGAGGTCGTAAACGCTTTCGCGAAGATCACCGGCAGAGGCGCCGCCGGCTTTGAGATCGAAGCCGACGGGAAAAAATATACCGGAAGACGCCTTCTCGTCTGCTCGGGTTCGGAAGCCGCCCTTCCGCCCATTCCCGGACTGCGTGAATCGGTGGCGTCGGGCTTCGGTCTTACCAACCGCGAGATCCTCGCCCTGCGCGAGGTACCCGCAAGACTTGCCGTCATCGGAGGCGGCGTCATCGGAATGGAGATGGCGTCCTACTTCAACAGCATCGGGACGGAAGTCACCGTTCTTGAAATGCTCGATCACGTCGGCGGTCCGACCGATCCCGAGATCGCCGGGATACTCAAAAAGAATTACGAAAAGCGCGGCGTGAAGTTCATGCTCGGCGCCCGAGTCACCTCTGTGGGTACCGCTTCGGTCACCTGCGAATACGAAGGAAAGACCGTCGAAGTCCCCTGCGACAAGGTGCTTATCGCCATCGGCAGACGCGCCGTATCCTCCGGATTCGGACTCGAAAACATCGGAGTGCTCTGCGAGAGAGGGGCGATAGTCACCGACGGACGCGGCAGAACGAACGTCGCCGGAGTCTGGGCGGCGGGAGACGTCAACGGAAAGTCGATGCTCGCCCACACCGCCTACCGCGAGGGCGAGGCGGCCGTGCGCGACATGCTCGGCCAGCGGGACGAAGTCAGCTACGATTCCATCCCCTCGGTCATCTACACACAGCCGGAGGTCGCCTCGGTCGGACTTACCGCCGCGGCGGCAAAGGCGCGCGGCATAGAGGTCATCGAAAAGACGGTGACGATGAACATGTCGGGCAGATATCTCGCCGAAAACGAAAAGGGCGACGGAGTCATAAAACTCGTGGTCGGACGCGAGCACAAAAACCTGCTCGGCGTTCACGTGATAGGCGGATACGCGTCCGAGATCATATACGGATGCGCGCTCATGGTCGAGCGTCAGATGCGGCTTTCCGAGATCGAAAAGTACGTGTTCCCGCATCCCACCGTCTGCGAAGTCATACGCGAAGCCTGCTACAGCATCAGATGAATAAAATTTTCAAGGAGATAGATCATGCCGAAATCACAGTACGTCGATCCCGCGAAGGCGTTCCTGCCGGGATTCATTCACTTTGAGGACATTCCGGTCTGTCAGTACGCAAAGACGCCGGACGAGGAAAAGAAGCTTTACACCAAAGCCGACTTCATGCGTATATGGCACGACATGCGCACCATCCACGAGTTCGAGACCATGCTCAACGAGGTCAAGGTCAAGAGCGAGTACAACGGCGTGCAGTACAACAACCCGGGTCCCGCCCACCTGTCGATAGGACAGGAGGCGAGCGCCGTAGGCGAGGCCTACTGCCTCGATATCGACGACCTCACCTTCGGATCTCACCGCAGCCACGGCGAGATACTCGCGAAGGGACTTTCCTCCATCGAAAAGCTTGAAGAGAGCGAGCTTTACGACATTATGAAGGAATTCCTCGGCGGCAGCGTTCTGTCTGTCGTCGAGAAGAACACGAAGACCGGCAGCGTAAAGGAACTCGCGAAGAACTTCCTGCTTTACGGCGCTCTTGCCGAGATCTTCGCCCGCACCACCGGCTTTAACCGGGGTCTCGGCGGCTCTATGCACGCCTTCTTCATTCCCTTCGGGATCATGCCGAACAATGCCATCGTCGGCGGCGGCGGACCGATCGCCCTCGGCGCGGCTCTTTACAAGAGAGCCAATCACAAGAAGGGCATAGTCGTCGCCAACTGCGGCGACGGAGCTCTCGGCCGCGGACCGGTCCTCGAGTCGCTCAACTTCGCCTCGATGGACCAGATCACCAAGCTCTGGGACGACGGTAAGGGCACAGGCATGCCGATCCTCTTCAACGTCTTCGACAACCATTACGGAATGGGCGGACAGACCCGCGGCGAGACGATGGGATTCGATATGGCGGCCCGCCTCGGCGCCGGCTTCAATCCCGATATGATGCACGCCGAGAGAGTCAACGGATACGATCCTCTCGCCGTCATCGACGCCGTAAAGCGCAAGAAGGAGCTCCTTCTCGCCGGAAAGGGTCCGGCCCTGCTCGACGTCGTCACCTACCGCGTGTCGGGACATTCGCCCTCAGACAGCTCGACCTACCGCACCCAGGAAGAGATCGACGCCTGGAAAGCGGCCGATCCGGTCGCCGCCTTCCGCCGCAAGCTCGTTTCGATCGGCGTCGCCGGCGAATCCGAGTTCGACGAGATGGAGGAGAAGATAATCTCCCGCATGACCGACATCATGAAGCTCGCCATCAACGACGAGATCTCCCCGAGAATGGATCTGAACCGTGATCCCGACGCCATCGCATCCATCATGTTCTCCAATCAGAAGGTCCACAGCATGGATACGTCGAGACCGGCCGAAATGCTCAAGCCTCACGACGAGTGCGACAGAGTCAAAGAGATGGCGGGCAAGATCCGCAAGGCGTTCGACGCCGACGGCAAGCCGGTGCCGAAGATGAAGGTATACAACATCCGCGACGGCCTTTGCGAGCCGATCATCGAAAAGTTCTACGACGATCCGACGCTCATCGCCTACGGTGAAGACAACCGCGACTGGGGCGGCGCTTTCGGCGTATACAAGAAGATAACCGATTCGATCCCCTATCACAGATTTTTCAACGCCCCGATCTCCGAGTCGGCCATCGTCGGCTCCGCCGTCGGTTACGCCATGTGCGGCGGCCGCGTCATAGTCGAGCTTATGTACGCCGACTTCATCGGCTGCGCCGGCGACGAGATCTTCAACCAGATGGCGAAATGGCAGTCGATGAGCGCCGGCATCCTCAAGATGCCCATCATCCTGCGCGTGTCGGTCGGTTCCAAGTACGGAGCCCAGCACAGCCAGGACTGGACGGCTCTCACCGCTCACATCCCCGGACTCAAGGTCGTATTCCCGGCGACTCCCTACGACGCAAAGGGACTTATGTGCTCGGCTCTCGAAGGGACCGATCCCGTCATCTTCTTCGAGTCGCAGAGGATCTACGACAAGGGCGAGGAATTCAGACCCGAAGGCGTCCCGACCGGATACTACGAGGTCACGCTCGGCGATCCCGACGTCAAGAAGGAAGGAAAGGACGTCACCATCCTGACCATCGGCGCCGTTCTCTACCGCGCGCTCGAAGCCGCGAAGACGCTCGAGGAAAAATACGGCATTTCCGCCGAGGTGATCGACGCACGCTCGATCGTGCCCTTCGATTACACCAAGGTCATCGAATCGGTAAAGAAGACCGGCCGCATCGTCATCGTCGGCGACGCCGTCGAGCGCAACTCGGTAATGAAGGACATGGCCGCGAATATCGCCGAACTTGCCTTCGATTATCTCGACGCTCCTCCGGTCGCTCTCGGATCCCGCAACTGGATCACGCCGGCTCACGAGCTCGAGACCTCCTTCTTCCCCTACCCGGACGCGATAATCGACTGCATCCACGAAAAGATCCTCCCGATACCCGGATACGTTCCGACGCACAACTTCTCCGACGTCGAAAAGATCGACCGGATGAAGAAGGGAGTATAAACAAAAAACACGAACTGCCGCAGGACCCGCGGGTCCTGCGGCAGTTCGTGTTTTTTGTTTATACTCCCTTCTTCATCCGGTCGATCTTTTCGACGTCGGAGAAGTTGTGCGTCGGAACGTATCCGGGTATCGGGAGGATCTTTTCGTGGATGCAGTCGATTATCGCGTCCGGGTAGGGGAAGAAGGAGGTCTCGAGCTCGTGAGCCGGCGTGATCCAGTTGCGGGATCCGAGAGCGACCGGAGGAGCGTCGAGATAATCGAAGGCAAGTTCGGCGATATTCGCGGCCATGTCCTTCATTACCGAGTTGCGCTCGACGGCGTCGCCGACGATGACGATGCGGCCGGTCTTCTTTACCGATTCGATGACCTTGGTGTAATCGAAGGGCACGATCGAGCGTGCGTCGATCACCTCGGCGGAAATGCCGTATTTTTCCTCGAGCGTCTTCGCGGCTTCGAGCGCGCGGTAGAGAACGGCGCCGATGGTCAGGATGGTGACGTCCTTTCCTTCCTTCTTGACGTCGGGATCGCCGAGCGTGACCTCGTAGTATCCGGTCGGGACGCCTTCGGGTCTGAATTCCTCGCCCTTGTCGTAGATCCTCTGCGACTCGAAGAAGATGACGGGATCGGTCCCTTCGAGAGCCGAGCACATAAGTCCCTTTGCGTCGTAGGGAGTCGCCGGGAATACGACCTTGAGTCCGGGGATGTGAGCGGTGAGAGCCGTCCAGTCCTGGCTGTGCTGGGCTCCGTACTTGGAACCGACCGACACGCGCAGGATGATGGGCATCTTGAGGATGCCGGCGCTCATCGACTGCCATTTCGCCATCTGGTTGAAGATCTCGTCGCCGGCGCAGCCGATGAAGTCGGCGTACATAAGCTCGACTATGACGCGGCCGCCGCACATGGCGTAACCGACGGCGGAGCCGACGATGGCCGACTCGGAGATCGGGGCGTTGAAAAATCTGTGATAGGGGATCGAATCGGTTATCTTCTTGTATACGCCGAAAGCGCCGCCCCAGTCGCGGTTGTCTTCACCGTAGGCGATGAGCGTCGGATCGTCGTAGAACTTTTCGATGATCGGCTCGCAAAGGCCGTCGCGGATGTTGTATACCTTCATCTTCGGCACCGGCTTGCCGTCGGCGTCGAACGCCTTGCGGATCTTGCCCGCCATCTCTTTGACTCTGTCGCACTCGTCGTGAGGCTTGAGCATTTCGGCCGGTCTCGACGTATCCATGCTGTGGACCTTCTGATTGGAGAACATGATGGATGCGATGGCGTCGGGATCACGGTTCAGATCCATTCTCGGGGAGATCTCGTCGTTGATGGCGAGCTTCATGATGTCGGTCATGCGGGAGATTATCTTCTCCTCCATCTCGTCGAACTCGGATTCGCCGGCGACGCCGATCGAAACGAGCTTGCGGCGGAAGGCGGCGACCGGATCGGCCGCTTTCCAGGCGTCGATCTCTTCCTGGGTGCGGTAGGTCGAGCTGTCTGAGGGCGAATGTCCCGACACGCGGTAGGTGACGACGTCGAGCAGGGCCGGACCCTTTCCGGCGAGAAGGAGCTCCTTCTTGCGCTTTACGGCGTCGATGACGGCGAGAGGATCGTATCCGTTGACTCTCTCGGCGTGCATCATATCGGGATTGAAGCCGGCGCCGAGGCGGGCCGCCATATCGAATCCCATCGTCTCGCCGCGGGTCTGTCCGCCCATTCCGTAATGGTTGTCGAAGACGTTGAAGAGGATCGGCATGCCTGTGCCCTTACCGTCGTCCCAGAGCTTGGTGATCTGGTCCATCGAGGCGAAGTTGAGCGACTCGAGGACCGGTCCGCGGCCGAGAGCTCCGTCGCCGCAGTTGGCGACGACTATGCCCTTCTTGTGATTGGCTCTCTTGTAAAGAGCCGCGCCGAGGGCGATCGGTCCGCCGCCGCCGACGATGGCATTGTTCGGCATGATCCCGAAGGGAATGAAGAAGGCGTGCATAGAGCCGCCGAGACCCCGGTTAAAGCCGGTGGTGCGGGCGAAGATCTCGGCAAGAGCGCCGTAAAGCAGGAAGTTCTTCGCGAGTTCCTTTACGCTGCCGGTCTTCGTGTTCTTCTCGACGACAGACAGAACGCTGCCGCCGAGGAATTCCTTCATAATGTCGTAAAGCTCGCTCTCTTCAAGCTTTTCGATGGAGGAAAGTCCCTTCGCGAGTATCTCGCCGTGGCTGCGGTGAGATCCGAAGGTGAGGTCGTCGATATCGAGGCAGTAGGCCTCGCCTACGGCGCTCGCCTCCTGTCCTATCGACAGGTGGGCGGGACCCGGGTTGTTGTACTGCACGCCGTTGTACTCGCTCTTGACCTTGACCTCGTTGAGCATGGTCTCGAACTCGTGGATGGTGCGCATGTCGTGCCATATACGCATGAAGTCGGCTTTGGTGTAAAGCTTCTTTTCCTCGTCCGGCGTCTTTGCGTACTGACAGACCGGAATGTCCTCAAAGTGAATGAATCCCGGCAGGAACGCCTTCGCGGGATCGACGTACTGTGATTTCGGCATGATCTATCTCCTTGAAAATTTTATTCATCTGATGCTGTAGCAGGCTTCGCGTATGACTTCGCAGACGGTGGGATGCGGGAACACGTACTTTTCGATCTCGGAAAGCCGCATCTGACGCTCGACCATGAGCGCGCATCCGTATATGATCTCGGACGCGTATCCGCCTATCACGTGAACGCCGAGCAGGTTTTTGTGCTCGCGTCCGACCACGAGTTTTATGACTCCGTCGCCCTTTTCGTTTTCGGCGAGATATCTGCCCGACATGTTCATCGTCACCGTCTTTTCGATGACCTCTATGCCGCGCGCCTTTGCCGCCGCGGCGGTAAGTCCGACCGAGGCGACCTCCGGCTGTGTGTAGATGACCGAGGGGATGGAATCGTAGCTGACTTCGTCCCGCTGGCCGAGCATGTCGCGCACGGCCGCCTCGCCCTCGCGGTAGGCGGTGTGGGCGAGCATCGACTTTCCGTTGACGTCTCCCGCCGCCCAGACTCCGGCGACGTTCGTTCTGCCGCGTCCGTCGGTGACTATCGCCCCTCTCTCGCAGAGCACTCCGATGTTTTCGAGTCCGAATCCGGAGGATACGGCGCGTCTGCCGATGGCGATAAGCACCTTGTCGCAGGGGACTTCGACGGTCTTTCCTTCGTATTCGCAGGTGACCGAAGCGGTACCCACAGAGGTGACTCGGGCGCCGAGCATGAACTTCACGCCGCGCTTTTCGTAATTCTTTTTGAGTATCCCGGCGATCTCGGGATCGGTCGGACCGCCGACGTGATCGAGCATTTCAAGAACGGTGACTTCCGTCCCGATGCTGTTGAAGTAGGACGCCATCTCCATTCCGATGACGCCGCCTCCGATGACGGCAAGTCTTGCGGGTACCTCGCGCAGGGCGAGGATCTCGCGGTTGGTAAGACCGAAGCCCGACGCCACCGATTCACGCAGTCCGGGAATGGGCGGAAGGGCGGCTTCCGAACCCGAGCAGACGAGAAGGCGTCTTCCGGTATATTTTTTCCCGTCGGCTTCGATCTCAAAGCCGGCGGCGCCTCTGCCGGTGATCTTCGCGAAAGCGTTTACGACCTCGACCTTGTGAGCGCGCAGAGCGGCTCCCACACCGCCGGTGAGCGTCTTTACGACGCGGTCCTTGCGGTCGATTATAAACGGATGGTCGATCTTCGCCCCGTCGAAGGTGACGCCGTAGGGCGCGCCGTGAACGGCGTGATCGAAGATCTTGGCCGAGTAAAGCAGGGTCTTGGTCGGGATGCAGCCCTCGTTGAGGCAGACGCCTCCGAGGGCGCGTGCTTCGAAGAGAACCGTGTCGAGTCCCGCCTCCGACGCTCTTTCGGCGGCGTTGTATCCGGCGGGTCCTCCGCCGATTATCATAAGTTCGTATACTTTAGCGGACATTTCCCTTCCCCCTTATTTCACGAGGAGCAGATCGAAATGCTCGAGATTGAAGCAGAGATCCTTGAGGAACTTCGCCGCCGGAGCTCCGTCGAGAGCGCGGTGGTCGAAGGTAAGTGAAAGTCCCATGGCGTCGTAGAAGACGTCTCTGCCGGCGACCTGCTTTACCCTTCTCGTCACGCAGTCGACGCCGAGGATGGCGGTCTGAGGCGGGTTGATGACGGGAGTGAAGCTTTCGATCCCGAGGGAGCCGAGGTTCGTCACCGTAAAGGATCCGCCGGTGAGCAGATCAGGGCTGACCGAGCCCGACTGCGCCGCCTTTATGAGCTCCTTCGCCTTACCCGACAGCTCGTTGAGCGAGAGGGTATCGGCGTTAAAGAGGGTCGGGACGATAAGTCCGCGGGGAGTGTCGACGGCCACGCCGAGGTTGGCGTGAGCAAAGTAGCGGATCACGCCTTCCGATTCGAGATAATTGGCGTTCACGTCGCGGTGCGCGAGAATGGTGCGCGAGACGGCGTAAAGGATCATATCGTTGATGGTTATATTGTTGAGTCCGGCCGCCTCGCCGCCCGCCTTGAGGGAGGCGCGCAGCGAAAGGATGCATCCGGCGTCGAAGGAGGAGTTGAGCGTGAGCTGAGCCATCTCGGATAGAGACGCGTGCATCGAGCGGGCGATGACCTTGCGGATGTTGGGGATCTTCACGTCCTCGTACTCCGCAGCCGGCGCCGCGGGCGCCGCTTTCTGCGCGGCCTCGGGAGCGGCGGCTCCTCTGTCGAGCAGAGCGTTTATATCTCTTTCGATTATTCTTCCGTTAGGTCCGGTTGCCGTGGCAAGAGCCGGATCGGCCCCCGCCTTTTCGGCAAGACGGCGGGCTCTCGGGGATATCTTCAGTCTTCCGTCTGTTGCGGCGGCAGGCGCAGCGGCGGGAACTTCGGC
>CACZSP010000357.1 GCA_902783905.1 uncultured Ruminococcus sp. | reverse complement strand
TGATCAGCGCCGAATTGCAGTCACCCGTGCGTATCCTGCATATACCGTCCCCGTCGGAAGACGACGAGACGGTACTTCCCTGCACCTCGGCTTCCCATCCTCCGGTGAGATCGAACAGGTCGGCGTAAACCCGCGCACCCGCCTCGGTCCCCGTTCCGGCGCGGTTCAGCCAGAGGAACGTTTCGCCGTCGCAGGACAGCGTCGCCGCACGCAGATCTGTGATCTGCACAAGGCAGGTCCCGGTATCGGTTATGCTGCTGAAAAGTCCGGCGGAGGCGTTTACCGTCACGACGGCAAGAAAAATCCCCTTCGGAAGTCCTGCCGGGACGGTGATCTCCGCACGGGAAGATCCGTCGGTCGTTTTGTTTTCATATGAAGCCACCCGCTCGAGTCCGTCGGAACTCATTTTGCCCGCGGCTCCGCTTTTTTTCATTTCAAGCAGCGCCCCGGCTGCGGCTGAAGCCGACGGGAATGCGTACAGGACGCATTCGACGCTTCTTACCGAAAGAGAGTTATAATTGTGTTCGACGTATCCGCTTATCGTGAAGTCTTCTCCGGGAGAAACGGCTAATTCGCGGCTCACTCCGGTGTTGAGGACGAGGGATGCTTTCGTTCTGGTCTTTCCGTTCATCTGCGCTTCGATCTCCCGGGTTACCGTACGGAACCTGAATTCGTATCCCGACCCGAGAGACTTTCCCGATACCCCGGTGACGTCGGCGCTGACGGAGACGGTGTAAACGGTATCGTAGCTGAGAGATGACGAGGGGATGAAGGCGACCGTCCTTCCGTCCGGATAAAGCATGAACTTACCGCCCACGGACGGGGTTACCGTAAATGGAGCGTCGTTTTTCCGGTCCAGCGTGACCGCGTCGGAAAAGGTCACTTCGATACCCGTGTCCCGGGGGACGTTAAGGGTCTTGTCTCCCGGGAGGGTGGACGAAACCAGCAGCTCGTTTTCCGTCTGAAAGGCAAACGAGGACGCCGGATTGTCGGGGTCCCCCACCGTCATCCGGTAGATCTGACCGGGGGCGAGCAGTCCCGAAGCCGGAGTAAGTCTGAATCTGCCCGCCGACAGCTTGGTCAGCGAACCGTTGATCTTAGGCGTGACGGTCAGATATTCTGCCAGGACCGAGGCGTCCACGTCCCCCGCCGTTTCAATTATAAAGGAGCCGGACGTCGGTATGATCTTCGAATCGGTCCCGTCCGCCTTCACAGAGACGGTTTTCAGTTCGTCGGGCACACCGGCGGAACTGCCGGAATAACTGCCTCCGTTGAAATTGATCCCCTCAGGATCGGGCAGCCCGATCCCGCCGCGCTTTGCGAAAAAAACGCCCAGCGGTATCGCCGTGATCAGCACGGCGGCAGCCAGTATCAGCGCCAGCACCCTGCGGGAACGCGACTTTTTCGCCCTTCCCTCGGTATATTCCGAGCATTCACCGATTATATCCGGCGAGATCCCGCCGATCGCGTCGGACAGGCGTTCGCCTTTTCTTTCGTCTTTCATATCCCGTAACCTTCCTTTTCCAGATACTCTCTGAGTCTCCGCCTCAGGCGGTGAAGAAGCGCTTTGACAGAACCGGGAGTCATTCCCAGACGCTTTGCAGTGTTTTCGACCGACTCCTCCTCGAAGTAGCGTATGACGAAAGCAGCCCGCGACCGCTTGTCCAGTCTCCTAAGGAAACTTTCGATAAGCCGCGTCAGCTCTCCGTCGTCGGGAGCGGGAACGACGCCGGACGGCATCGCCTCGTCCAGCTCGCAGACCGTCTCGGGACGCTTCTCCGCCCTCTCGCGTCTGACTCTGTCGACGGCGATGTTTCTCGTCACAGCCGAGCCGTATGCCTGAAGGTTCCGCGGTCTGTCGGGCGGTATCCTCTGCCAGAGCGCGAGATACGCGTCGTTCACCGTTTCCTCCGCCAGCGTCCTGTCGGAGGTCACGTTTAGCGCGATGCGCATAAAAAGCGCTCCCCACAGCCTTGCCGTTTCCGAGATGGCGCGTTCGTCCCTCCCGAAGAAAAGCCCGACCACACGTTCGGATTCGGTTGTCTGACTGTCAGACTTTTTCATACTCTTCACCGTGATCTTTTCTTTCTGCCGTATAAGTCGAAAAAAACGTCCTCCGGGTTACGCGGAAAAACGTTTTTTTCGAAGATTTTTCAAGGCTCAGTAATCCGTGTGTTTCCCGCCGAGGGTTATCGGATACCCTTCCGGCATGCGGGCGTATTCCTCGCCGAAGGTCGCGATGTGATCGTCAAACTGTGGATAAAACGAGTATTTTTCCTGATCGAAGGGCCGCACCGGCTCCTTTTCGATCCTGTCGGGGCAGGTGTCCGACGCGATATACGCGCGAAGTTTTTCTTCAAGATACGCGACTCTCGGGTCCGACGGGTCGTACCTGTTGACGGCGTCGGGGAACTCGTTGAAATAGAACCATTTGTCGCCGACGGCGGAATAAACTATCTTATCCGTTCCCGTCGCCGCCATATAAAGGCCCGCCGCTCCGTTGCAGTACTGGGAATAAACGATATCGTGGCTGTCCTTCATCAGATCGACGCCGTCGTACTCCGCGGGGTCGTAGTCTATTCCCGCCTCCGAAAGAAGCGTCGGAGCGATATCAACGAGAGACGCCGGATCCCGCCTTGTCTGCGCTTCCTTTCCGGGGATGCGCATCATGAAAGGAATATTCGCCGCGCTGTCGGTCATCGTGCGCTTGCCCATGCTGCGGTAGTCGCCGAGCATCTCGCCGTGGTCGGATGTGAAGACGATGACCGTGTCGTCGTACATCCCGCGGCGGCGGAGCGCGTCGGTGATCCTTCCGATCTGGTAATCGACGAAGGAAACGCAGCAGTAGTAATAGGAGCGCAAAAGTTCAAGCCGGCGCGGGGAGATGCCAAGGGCGTCGAGGGTATATCTGTTGCGCATCATAAGCTCGTAGGAATCGGGATCGTCGGGAACGAATGGCTCTTTTTTCAGCCCGCGGTACATCTTGTTCCAGGGCGCCGGCGGACAGAAAGGCGGATGCGGGTGAATGAAGGATACCGTCAGGAAAACCGGCTCTTCCTCGGGGTGACAGCCCTCGATGAATTCCACGGCGCGGTCGCCTATCCAGTTGGTGGGATGCGCCTCGACCGGGAGCTGGGACACCTGAGGGATATAATACATCTCGGTGCGCTGTCCGTTGTAGTCGAAAACGTTTTTCCACTGCGACTTTTTCAGCCATTTCGTGTAATCGTCCAGTTGCGGGTTCGCCATCTCCTCCTGGGAAATACGCGTGCGGAAGCCCATCTTTCCGTACAGGTCGAAATTGTAGTGCATCTTTCCGATGCAGCAGGTGTCGTATCCGGCTTTGGTAAATTCCGAGAAGAATCCCTCTCCCGAATAGGTCTTCGTGCGGTCGTTGGTGTTGTTTCCGGTGCGCGCGCAGTACTGTCCGGCGAAAAGCGACGTTCTTGCGGGGACGCAGACGGGGGACGGGGTGTACGCCCTGTCGAATACGACCGCCTCCGACGCGATCGAATCGAGAGCCGGAGTCACTATGTCTTCGTTACCGAGAGAATGGATCGTGTCGCGCCTCTGCTGATCGGTGATTATCAGGAGAAAATGCTTTCTTTTTCCGCCCATTGCAAACTTCCTTTATCTTTCATTGTTTTTTTGCAGTATTCAGTCAGTTCCTCGGGCATTTCGGCGATTATATCGGCGCCCGCCGATATCAGTTCGTCACGCGAACAGAACCCCCAGGTCACTCCCGCAGTGATCACGCCGGCGTTTTTCCCCGCCTTCATATCTATGACGTGATCCCCGGCGTAAAGCGTTTCGGCAAGTGAAACGCCGCGCCGACGCGCCAGCGCCAGTATCTCCCCGGGATCCGGCTTGAGCGCCATGCCCGGATGATCGCTGATCACCTCGTCGAGCAGGCCCGGGAAAAGCTTCGAGCATATACGGTCGGCTATTCTCTTGTCCTTGTTGGTGACGACGGCGGTCGCGATTCCCATCCTCCGCATACAGGACAGCATGCGGGGTATTCCGTCGAACGCGGAGGTAAGGTAGAGGTAGTCGTCGGAATAGATCGATATCCACTCCTCCTTCATCCGATCGCGCAGATCTTCGTCGGCGATACCGAGCCGCCCGGTAATATTCCTCCAGAGCTTTGCGGCGCCGCCTCCGGCAAGAGTGCGGTAGTCGTCGACCGGAAAGGTATCAAAGCCGTGCGCCGAAAGCACGGCGTTGGCGAAATGCGCGATCGAAGCGAGA
>CACZSP010000356.1 GCA_902783905.1 uncultured Ruminococcus sp. | reverse complement strand
GGTTTTCGCTTTTTCTTGATATCTTGTCGATCTCGTCGATATAAATAATGCCTTTCTCCGCTTTTGCAACGTCGAAATCCGCCGCCTGGATCAGGCGGAGAAGAATGTTTTCGACGTCCTCTCCGACGTAACCGGCTTCGGTCAGCGTCGTTGCGTCGGCGATGGCAAACGGGACCTGAAGTGTCCTTGCAAGGGTCTCTGCAAGGTAAGTTTTTCCGACGCCGGTCGGTCCGATAAGAAGAACGTTGCTTTTCGTCAGCTCCACGTCGTCGTTCCGATCGGAAGAAGAGATTTTTTTCTTTCCGCTTCCGGTACGTGCGGATCGTTTTTCAGCGTCCAGTATACGCTTATAGTGGTTGTAAACCGCGACGGACAGGGCGATTTTCGCCTTGTCCTGACCTATTACGTACCTGTCGAGTTCTTTTTTGATTTCGGACGGTACCGGAAGGTCTATGCGAATCCCGGACGACGCGTGCTTCTGATCTTCAAACCTTTCGCTGATGATCTCGTGGCAGGTCTCGATGCAGACGTCGCAGATAAAGGCGCCGTTTTCGGAAGGAATCAGAAGATTGACTTCATCGTCGGTCCTTCCGCAAAATGAACAGCGGTAGTGCCGCGTCGTTTTGTTTCCGTTGTTAGCCATAAACGTATCCGTATCAGTGATGCTCTATGATCTTATCGATAATGCCGTATTCAAGAGCTTCTGCGGCAGTCATGAAATTGTCTCTTTCGGTGTCTCTTTCGATTACCTCGAGCGGTTTCCCGGTCTTTTCGGCCAGAATACCGTTCAGCATCGCCTTGGTCTTTTTAAGCAGTTCCGCGTGAATGAGAACGTCCGTGCACTGACCCTGGGCTCCGCCCATGGGCTGATGGATCATGATCTCACTGTGGGGAAGAGCGATGCGCTTTCCCTTGGTTCCGGCGGCAAGAAGGAAAGCTCCCATGCTTGCAGCCATTCCGACGCATATCGTCGAGACGTCGCATTTTACAAACTGCATGGTATCGTAGATTGCCATTCCCGCGGTCACCGAACCGCCGGGGCTGTTAATGTAAAAAGAGATATCTTCGTCCGGATTCTGTGATTCGAGAAAGAGCATCTGAGCGATTACCAGAGACGCCGTCACGTCATCGACCTGATCTGACAGAAAGATGACTCTGTCGTTGAGAAGCCGAGAAAAAATATCGTAGGACCTCTCGCCGCGTCCGGTCTGTTCTATGACTATCGGCACAAGTGCGCTTTTTCTGATGCTGTCGTTCATTGTCTTCTCCTTTTATTGGTTGTAAATCGGTATTATTCCTTGTCCTCGGGCTTTTCTTCGGGTTCGGGAGCTTTGTCGAGATAAGTAACGTCTGCCGCCGCCTTGACAATATCCATTGCCGCGCGAAGCTTAAGTGTTTCGACTATTTCTTCCTTCGGAAGATTTTCTTTAGCGTAGTCAAGCTCTACGTTGTATCTTTCGGCGACCGCCTTGTATTCGTCTTCGATCTGTTCGTCGGTGATCTCAACCGATTCAAGTTCGGCAATCTTTTCGAGAGCGAGTCTGGAGCGGACACGATCTGTAGCGGCGGGACGGGAGTTCTGCTTGTACTGATCAAGCGTCATTCCGAAATATGAAAGATAGGTTTTGAAATCGATACCGTTCATGCTGATGCGGGATTCCGAGTCGCGGACCATCGCCTCGACCTCGTTGTCGATCATACATTCGGGTATCTCGCCTTCGAGAAGTCCGGAAAGCGCTTTGTCGAGTTTCTCGGAAAGCTCGAGGTCGGCGCTGTCTTCGTGACGCTTCTGAATCTTTTTCGCAACGTCTTCGCGGTATTCGGCAAAGGTGTTGAACTCCGAAACCTCAACGGCAAAATCGTCGTCGAGAGCAGGAAGCTCTTCAAAAGTGATTTTCTTAAGTTTAACTTTGAAAACGGCAGGCTTGCCAGCAAGTTCTTTGGCGTGGTAATCTTCCGGGAAGGTCACGTTTACGTCGAACTCGTCTCCGGTATTCTTTCCGACGATCTGATCCTCAAATCCCGGAATGAACTG
>CACZSP010000355.1 GCA_902783905.1 uncultured Ruminococcus sp. | reverse complement strand
TTTTCGAATGAAACTCAACGAACAGCAGATCGCGCTCATCGCGCGCGGGTACGCGTCGATCGAAACCGTCGACGGAGAATTCGTCTTTCACCGCTTCACGAAAAAACAGGAGCAGTACTACTTCGAAACGAGTCCGCGCGACTTTTACAGAAAGGCGCTTGCGACTTCGGGCGTCAATCTTGACTTTTACACCGACTCGTCCTCATTCTCCTTCTCCTACACCGTCTCGTCGGCATCCAGCCGCAGATTTTACTATTTCGATATTTATATCGACGGGGTTCTCAAAAGGCATCTCGGCGAAGACAATATGTGGATAAACAGAGGAACGATATCGGTCGCTCTCCCCGAAGGACGCCACCGGGTGACGCTCTGGCTTCCCTGCCTTTCCGCAGCACGCCTTTCGGACGTGACGGTCGACGACGGCTCGTCGCTCGAGCCCGTACCGTACGCGAGAAAGATGCTCTGTTTCGGAGATTCGATCACCCAGGGATACGACGCGGTCTACCCCTCCCTCGCCTACACCAACCGCCTGGCGCAGTATTTCGACGCGAATATGATCAACCTCGCCATCGGCGGAGAAAAATTCGTTCCGGGAATACTTGATCCCGCGTCCGCGGCCGCCTTCAGGCCGGATATCATCACCGTCGCCTACGGGACCAACGACTGGTCGGGATTTGAAAGAGAACTGTTCGAGAGCCGTTGCATCGGATTCCTTGAAGGCCTCGCCGAGCTTTATCCGCAGTCGAAGATATTCATCCTCACCCCGATATGGAGAGGAGATCACAAACGCGTGACCAAGGTCGGCACCTTCGAAGAAGCGGTGGCTTTCATCACCGAAAACGCGCAAAGATGCGGCCTCCACGTGATAAACGGGTACAACCTCGTACCGCATTACGAGGGATTCTTCTCCGATCTGCGCCTGCACCCGAACGATCTCGGATACGGCGAGTACGTAAGGAATCTCATTCCCGAGATCGAAAAGAACCTCTGACGGGACAGTTATGAAGAAATTCAGATTTTGCGCGTTTGCCGACGAAGCGTCGAAGAGTCTTGACGGTCAGATCAGCGCTCTTCTGGAAAACGGAATGGACCTGATCGAGATGCGCGGAGTCGACGGGAAAAACGTCGCCGATCTGACGCCGGACGAAGCGCGCGCGGCTGCACGGAAGCTTTCGGACGCCGGCATCCGGGTCTGGTCGATCGGATCCCCCATCGGGAAGGTCGATATTTCCGAGCCGCCCCAAAAGGAACTTGACCGCTTTATGCGGATACTTGAGACCGCCGTGACAACGGGAGCGGAAAACGTCCGGCTGTTCAGTTTTTACGGCTGCACCGACGCCGATGAAGACGCCGTCCTGTCGCGCCTCGGCGAATTCTTACGCCGCGCGGAAGGCAGCGGCGTGCGCCTCTGTCACGAGAACGAGAAAGGGATCTTCGGAGACACTGCCGCCAGATGCGAAAAGCTTTTTGCGGCTCTTCCCTCTCTCGGCGGGATCTTCGATCCGGCAAATTACGTCCAGTGCGGCGAGGACACTCTCGCGGCGTGGGACAGGGTCGGAAAATTCACCGCTTACGCACATATCAAGGACGCGCGGGCCGACGGCAAAGTTGTTCCCCCCGGCGAAGGGGAGGGACACCTGCCGGAGCTTCTCCGCCTTTTCGGAAAGCAGGGCGTTGAAGTTCTGACTCTCGAACCGCACCTGAAGGTCTTCCCGGGCCTTTCCGCCCTCGAGCAGGGCACTCCGGACGTCGGCGGCATACGCCGCTTCGCGACCGGCAGAGACGCCTTCGATTTTGCCGCCGGAGCGCTGCGCGCCCTGACGGAGAAGTTATAAAAAGAGGTACAAGCAATGATAATCGGAGCACAGTTATACACGGTCAGGAAAGCCTGCGAAACGCTCGACGGCCTTGACGACGCCCTCCGGCGGGTCTCGGAAATGGGATACCGCGCCGTTCAGCTTTCCGGCGTCTGCAGATACGACCCCCTGTGGATGAAGGAAAAACTCGAAAAGTATTCTCTTGTCGCACCGCTGACGCACACGGCGCTTTCGGACATAGTAAACGAGACCGACAGGGTCGTCGCGGATCACAAGGCGTTCGGCGCCGGATACGTCGGACTCGGTTCGGTCCCGGATTTCAAAAAAAGCGGATGCGACAGGGCAGTCTTCGACGCCTGTTTTGAAAAGCTTGCTCCGGCGATCGAAAAGATAAGCGCGGCAGGGCTGAAATTCATGTACCACAACCACAATATGGAATTCGCCCGCCTGCCCGACGGAAGGCTTTTCATAGAATATCTGACTTCCCTCTTCCCCGCGGAAAAACTCGGCGTCACCCTCGACTGCTACTGGGTGACGGCCGGAGGAGGCGATCCCGTCTTCTGGCTTGAAAAGCTTGCCGGAAGGACCGACTGCATTCACCTTAAGGATATGATCTACTACGGCCCCGAGGGAGGCGTTCGCATGGCTCCCGTCGGCGAAGGAAATCTCAATCATCCGGCGATACTTGCCGCAGGCGAAAGGACCGGCGTAAAATTCGCCTTTGTCGAGCAGGATCACTGCTACGACGAGGATCCGTTCGACTGTCTGCGTAAGAGTCTACACAATCTGCGCGCCATGGGTGCGACCGACTGACGGAGGAAAAAATGAGCAGCGATACCGTTAGAATAGGAATAATAGGCGTCGGAAACATGGGATCGTCCCATTTCAAGACGATATCGACGGGAAAGGTACCCGGAATGACCGTTTCGGCAATCGCCGACCGCCGTCCCGAACGCACCGCTAAGGCGCTGGAAACGCTTGCCGGGCTTCGTGAAAAGGGCGAAAGCGACGCCGCCGATCCAGCCGTATTCACCGAGGGAAGCGAACTTATCGCCTCGGGAAAATGCGACGCGGTTATTGTCAGCGTCCCGCATTATCAGCATCCGGGGCTTTCGATCGACGCCATGAGGCACGGGCTTCACGTCATGTGCGAAAAGCCGGCCGGAGTATATACCCTTCAGGTCCGTGAAATGATGGCGGAAGCCGACCGCCATCCCGACCTCGTTTTCGGACTGATGTTCAATCAGCGCACCAATCCGGTCTACCGCCGGATGAAGGAAATAATCGCGTCGGGAGAGCTGGGACCGATCCGCCGCACGAGCTGGATAATCACCAACTGGTACCGCTCTCAGTTTTATTACGATTCGGGCGACTGGCGCGCCACCTGGGCGGGAGAAGGCGGCGGAGTGCTGCTGAACCAGTGCCCGCACCAGCTCGATCTCTGGCAGTGGATATGCGGAATGCCGTCGCTCATCGCCGCCCGGATGAAATTCGGGAAGTGGCACGACATAGAAGTGGAGGACGACGTCAGCGCCTACTGCGAATATCCGAACGGAGCGACGGGAACCTTCATCACCACCACCGGCGACGTCCCGGGCACCAACCGGTTCGAGATAGTCTGCGACGGGGGAACGCTCGTCACCGATTCGAAAACGCTCACGGTGACACGCCTTGAGATGCCCGAGCCCGAATACTCGCGCACGAACCGCGAGAAGGTCTTCGGAAAGCCGGGAAGCACGACGGCGGACGAGAATATCGACGCCGACAATCCGGGCCACGCGGGCGTTCTGAGGGCGTTTGCGGGCGCCGTCCTGCGCGGCGAGCCGCTGATCGCGGACGGACGCGAAGGCATCAACGGACTGACGATATCCAACGCCATGCACCTGTCCGCCTGGACCGGAAAAGAAGTCACGATCCCCTTCGACGAGGAGCTCTTCTTCAAAGAACTTTCTTCAAGGATAGCGACCTCCCGCGCCAAGAGCGGCGGCGCGTCGGTCACCGGAGACACGGAAGGGACCTACTGAAAAAAGTGGGCTGTTAAGGTAACACCGCACAATTCGACGCCCGCGAATTGTGCGGTATTACCTTAAAAAACGCACGAAGCGAGTTTTTTTACAAACTTTTTTTCTGACAAAACAGTAGTTGACTTTTCAAAAAAAAAATAGTATAATATGCGTAACGAATCAAATTTCCGCGGAAGGAGCCGGATCATGAAAAGCATTATTAT
>CACZSP010000354.1 GCA_902783905.1 uncultured Ruminococcus sp. | reverse complement strand
TGCAAAGGATCAAACCGTGCTTCCCGAAAACAGGCACATAAATTACTCGGCAATCTCCGCACACGAATTGTGCGGTATTGCCTTAACTCCCTAAAGCCGCTTTCAGCACTTCAAGATTGTTCTCCATGACCGAAAGATACGTAACGCCCTTACGCACGTCCTCCGACGCGGCAGTCTGCAGCGAGTCGAGGGCGAGTATCTTTCTTTCGGGATTATTCGAAGTCTGCCGGACTCTTTCGGCAATCTTTCCGTCGGATCCGTCGATTTTCAGGACCGCCGGAAGATCAAGCTCGTCAAGCTTTCCCGCAAGGAATACCACCGTCTCGAAGGACGCTTCGCATTCTGCCGAACAGCCCGAAAAAGCGGCGTAGCATTCTATTCCGTAATCCTTCGCAAGGTAGACGAACGGAAAACGGTCTCCGAAAACGAGGGCTTTTTTCGGCGCTTCCGCGACTGCCGTCGCGTAACGCGCGTCAAGATCCTCAAGCTTTCCGATATACTCCGCGGCGTTGGCTTCGTATATCTCCTTCCCTTCCGGGTCGGCGTCGCCGAGGACTTTTGCCAGCTCGCGGCAGAGCACGGCGGCGTTTTTCAGCGAAAGCCAGACGTGCTCGTCAAGCTCTTTTTCTTCGCCGGTTTCTTCTCCCGTCTGCATTCCTTCGAGACGCTCCTCTTCAAGCGCCCTGTCTCCGAGGATTTCAAGCAGCCGGACCGTCTTCATATTGCCGTTGCCAGCTCCCGCCAGCACGTCGTCGACCCAGTCGTCCGACTCTCCGCCGATGCAGATAAAAAGGTCGCAGGAGGCCACAGCCGCTATATCGGCGGCCGTGGGCCGGAAACTGTGCATATCCGCTCCGCTGTCGAGCAGAAGGATAAGATCGATCCGGTCCGCCCGATCTCCGGCGATATTTCTTATCCAGTCGTATTCGGGAAAAACCGTCGCGATGACGCGCAGCTTCCCGTCGGCGGGAGTTCCGGCAGTGCCGCAGGCGCATAAAAGGATGAGGACCGCGGCCGCAAGCGCCGTCAGAATGACTGTTTTGCTCTTTGATTTCATCATCCCGTCCTCCTTCCGCCGACTCTCCTGCAGTCTCCGCACACGCCGTAAAGGACGGTCGAACCGCTGTCGACTCTGAAATTCGACTGTCTCATCACGCTGTCGATCAGACTGTCGGTAGACCCGACGTCAAGATGAAAGGTCCTCCCGCATTCGGAACACTCGAGGTGTATGTGTCTGCGGCAGACCGGAGACGCGGTATAGCGGTAGAACGCCCTCGCCTCCCCCGGGACCGTGATCCTGCGGATCGTTCCGTCGGCCTCGAGCTTTGCCAGGTTCCTGTATACCGCGCTGCGGCTGACGCTGTATTTTGCCGCGGTCAGCTGAGCTATCGTATCGGCGGCAAGTATCTCGTCGCGGTGCTCCTCGAGCGTTTCGACAAGAGCACTCCTCTGTTTTGTTTCATAGTTCATTATTATCTCCGGATTTGCGACTGATTCGCAAATTAATTGTACCATATTTTTGGCGTGATGTCAACAAAAACAATAAAAATTGACAACCAGCGTTTTTTTATGATATAATAATTATATTATTTATCCATAAAGGAAAGATCCGTGCTCCGGATCGGTCACAAATGAAAAAAAACAAAAAATGGACGAAGGCGCGTCACCGGATCGCACGGAACATCGCTTACGCGATTCTCTACCCTTACGCGAAGCTGAAGTACCGCATAAAAGTCGACCGGTTCAGGGAACAGGGAAAACGCCCCTATCTGATACTGCTCAATCACCAGACGCCTTTCGATCAGTTTTTCGTCGGGATGTCCTTCACCGGAGCGGTATACTACGTCGCGACAGAGGACATATTTTCGAACGGCTGGATCTCGTCACTGATCCGTTTTCTCGCGGCTCCCATACCGATCAAAAAGCAGACCACCGACATAACCGCCGTCATAAACTGCATCAAAGTCGCCCGCGAGGGCGGAACGATAGCCATGGCGCCCGAAGGCAACCGCACCTACAGCGGGA
>CACZSP010000353.1 GCA_902783905.1 uncultured Ruminococcus sp. | reverse complement strand
GGCTCCGCGAAGCGGAGGCGTTCCATCCGGGGAAGGCAAACGTCTACGGTCGCTTTGGAGTCACGATCTGTTCTGATTCATTCGCCGTTTATGACGGGTCTGACCGTCAGGAGAAGCGCCGCTCCCTCCGCCTTCTCCGGCTGGGGAAGGCAAATCACTGCGTATCGTTCAATATGGCGGTACTGTCGATTCCAGACACTAATACCGACAAGCATTCAGAAACACCGGCAGCACCTGACGTGTCCGGCTCGCGCCGGACGAGAAAAGATACGAAAAAAGCGGTCCGCCGAAACAGATCCGGCAGACCGCGGTGTAGGATAACTAAAAAGCGCTCGGGACGGCAGAAAAGATCAGTCGTCCTTCAGTCCGACGCAGCCGACGACGACCGTTGCCGCCCCGGCGACGATCGCGCCGATCCAGCCGACAGTACCCCCGAGCAAGCCCCGGGCAACAAAATAGGTGGCGACGGTTACGGCAATTCCGGTAACCGCCCTGACGAGCCAGCGGACAGCCGGCAGATCAAAAAAGCAGACAATCGCGCAGCAGATATCGAGAAGTCTGCCGTACAGTCCTCCCTCCCGGAGGGCTTCGTCCTCTTCGTTTTTAATATATTCACGTTCGTCAAAAGATGCGTTCATTTTCATTACTCCTTTTCCGCTTTCGGAAGCTTACGGCAATATTATACACCCGTTTTTTCCGTTTGTCAACACTTTTTATTCTTTTTTCGGAATTTTTTTAAAAAAATCTTTACAAAACGGAAAAAATGTGATATACTGTATTCCGCAAACGGAAAAGAAAGGCGGATTGCCAGATGCAGGATTACATAGAAAGAATAAAACAGCTCAAATCCGAAAGGAAAATGACGACCGAGGATCTGTCCGCGGCGAGCGGAGTACCGGTCGGAACTCTGAGCAAGATACTCGCCGGAGTGTCTGATTCGGTAAAACTGTCGAATATAGTGGCGGTCAGCGAGGCGCTCGGCGTTTCGCTCAACCATCTTGTTCTCGGGATAGAGGACAACACGAACAATTTCACGCTGACCGGAGAGGAAATAAGACTGATCGAGGATTTCCGCCGGCTTGATTCTTACGGAAAAGAACTCGTTTCGGTCGTCGTATCCAAGGAGCGGGAGCGCGTGTCCGACGGGCAGGCGTCCGCCGAACCGAGAAGATCCTTCGTGCCCGCCCCGATAGTCTCGCGCAGGGTGCCTGCGGTATCGGCCGTCTCACGCGAACGGCGCCGCATTCCCCTTGTCGGGCTTCCCGTTTCCGCCGGCCCCGGCGAGTATCTTGACGGCATAGCGGACACCGGCGAAACCATTTCAATACCCGACGATCCCCGCACGGCAGGCGCCGACTTTGCCCTCCGCATAAGCGGAAACAGCATGGAGCCGAAATACAAAAGCGGCGACGTGGTGCTCGTCGAAAACGCCGACGCGGTTTCGGTCGGCGACCTGTGCGTTTACGTGCTGGACGGAAGCGGCTATTTCAAGGTCTTCGGCGGCGACTGCCTTATTTCTCTCAACCCCGAATTCGGCAACATCATGCTCCGCGACTTCACCGAGGTCAGCTGCGTCGGAAAGGTCATCGGCAAGCTGAAGAAAACGACGGCAAGACAGTAAACCGTTCCTTCGACGCGCTTCCCCTCCCTCTTTTGATCTGCTGCAAATATCAATAAACAAAAGGAATTGCGAATGAAAAACATACTTTTCCTGTTTACCGACCAGTTCCGTTACGACGCGATCGGGGCCAACGGAAACGGTTACGTCCAGACGCCGAATCTCGACGCGCTCGCCGCCGGTTCGGTCGTCTTCGACAGGTGCCTGACGCCTTCGCCAGTCTGCGTTCCGGCACGGCTTTCACTTCTTTCCGGGCAGTATCCGGCGCGCACCGGATGCAACGCCAATCACAAGGATTCGCTTGTCGACGGAGACGGGCTGTACGAGGCGCTGACGAAGGCAGGACTGTATTCCTGCAACGTCGGAAAGATGCACAACTCGCGCGATCTGTACGGAAAAATGGGATTCGACCTGCGCTTCACGCAGGAGGAAATGTCCAACCCGAACGACGATTATACCAAATGGATCAAATCCTCTCCTTATAAAAACGTATTCGATTACAACGGCATACGCAGCGAAATGTACTACGTCCCGCAGGTCTCCCAGCTTCCCGCCGAGGCGCATCCGACTCAATGGGTCGGAGACCGGTCGGTCGATTTTATCAACGGCCTCGAAGAAGGAAAACCCTTCTTCCTGTTTTCATCGTTCATCCATCCGCATCCGCCATACTGTCCTCCGGCGCCCTGGAACAAGCTCTACCGCAGAGAGTCGGTCCCGGCGCCCTTCGTGCCCGAAAACTATAAGGAATTCAAAGGACTTATGACGCCGTCCTTCGACTGCGAAAACCTCGGAGTCACCGAAAAGGCGGCCAAGAGACTGAAAAACTATTATTACGCCTGCGTGTCTTTCGTCGATTACCAGGTCGGAAGAATCATAACGGCGCTGAAGGAAAAGGGACTTTACGACGATACGATTATCGTCTTCTCCTCCGACCACGGCGAGTTCCTGGGCGACTATTCCAATTTCGGAAAACGCTCGATGCTCGAGCCGGCGGTTCACGTTCCGCTGATGATGAAAATTCCCGACGTCGAGCCGTGCAGAACGAACGATCTCGTCTCTCTCGTAGACGTGGCTCCCACCCTGCTCTCCCTTGAGGGAATACCTTACGATAAATCGGATTTCGACGGCATCGACGTGTTTTCCGAAAAGCACGACTTCGTCTTTTCGCAGTACAGCAACCGCTCGGACGGCGCCTATATGATAGCTTCGGAGCGCGACAAGCTGATCTACAGCGCAAAAGAGGACAAGTATTATTATTTCAATGAAATTCCCGAAACACGCAACCTGTACGACGGAGCCGATCCGAGGATCGCTATGCTGCGGGAAAAACTGCGCGCGTATTATGATTCCGACCGCGGAAGGATCCCGAAGGGCAAGGGGAAAAAGGCCGGAAAGATCAAGGATTTCGGAACCGGGTGGATGGACCACACCTACCGTCACGCCGAGGAAAAGGCGAGGATCCCGGCGCCTTACGTTATCGATCTGCCCGACGTTCCGCCGGAGGACGATCTGAAGACAAACTGACGCCTGCCCGCCTCATACGAAGGCGGATTAATTGGAAAATTGCAAGTGAGCAGTGGGCAGGGGCTTCGCGCCTGACGGCGCTCGCAGTGAAGACGCGCCTTCGGCGCTAATGAAGACGTGCTTCGCACTGGTGAAGACGCGCCTTCGGCGCTAATGAAGTGT
>CACZSP010000352.1 GCA_902783905.1 uncultured Ruminococcus sp. | reverse complement strand
CGGACGGCTAGCCACGTTTCATTTTGCGTCGTCCGGCGTCGGAGAAAAAATGAAAGCTGTAATCACGGTAACCGGAAAAGACGCGGTCGGCATAATCGCAAAGGTCGCGCAGAAGTGCTCGGAATCGGGCGTCAACATCATAGACATTTCCCAGAGCGTCATCAGGGAGTATTTCGCCATGATCATGCTCGTCGACATAACGGCGATCAGCCAGCCGTTCGGCGATTTCGTCGACGAAATGGACCGGCTGGGAAAAGAAAGCGGTCTCGTCATCAGCGCGATGCACGAGGATATTTTCAATTCGATGCACCGCATCTGAGGAGCGCGCGCAAGATGCTGAACGTAACCGATATTATCGAAACGATAAGTATGATCAGGGAGGAAAACCTTGACATACGCACCATAACCATGGGCATATCGCTGATCGACTGCGCGGGCGACGATATAAAATCGGTCTGCGACCGGATCTACTCGAAGATCGCAAAACGCGCCGAACGGCTTGTTCCGGTGGGCGACGAGATAGAAAAGATGTACGGCATACCGATCGTCAACCGCCGGGTCGCAGTGACGCCGGTCGCCGTCATCGGGGGAAGATTTTCCCCGGAGGATTACGTTAAGATCGCCGAGACCCTCGACCGCGCCGCAGATACAGTCGGGATCAACATCATCGGCGGATACGGCGCGCTCGTTCAGAAGGGGACGACGGTCGGGGACGAGGCGCTGATCGAATCGATCCCGTACGCTCTTTCCTCGACCCGCAAGGTCTGTTCCTCGGTCAATCTCGCCTCGACGAAAGCCGGGATAAATATGGACGCAGTCAGGCGTATGGGCGGAGTTATCAAAAAAACGTCCGAGCTTACAGCCGCCGAAAACTCCTTCGGCTGCGCCAAACTGGTCGTTTTTGCCAACGCCCCCGAGGACAATCCCTTCATGGCCGGCGCCTTCCACGGAGTAAGCGAGCCCGAGACCGTCATCAACGTCGGCGTTTCGGGGCCGGGTACGGTGGCGTCCGCCGTCGCCAGAGCCGGACAGTGCGATCTCGGCGCTCTTGCCGAGACAGTCAAGCGCACCGCCTTCAAGATCACGCGCGTAGGGCAGCTGGTGGCCGCCGAGGCGGCGTCAAGGCTTGGAGTAACGGCGGGAATCGTCGATCTCTCGCTGGCTCCCACGCCGGCTGTCGGCGATTCGGTCGCGCGGATACTCGAAAACATGGGCGTGTCGGTCTGCGGAGGTCCCGGTACCACCGCGGCGCTTGCCCTTCTCAACGACGCCGTAAAAAAGGGAGGCGTCATGGCTTCGTCGTCTGTGGGCGGCCTTTCGGGCGCCTTTATCCCGGTGTCGGAGGACGAGGGAATGATAGCCGCGGTAAAGGCAGGGGCGCTGTCGCTCGAAAAGCTGGAGGCGATGACGTCGGTCTGCTCGGTCGGGCTCGACATGATCGCGATACCCGGAGACGTCAGCGAGGAAACGATTTGCGGGATAATCGCCGACGAGATGGCGATCGGCGTGGTCAATTCGAAAACGACCGCCGTGCGTCTCATCCCCGCGGCCGGTAAAAAGGCGGGTGACGAGGTGGTCTTCGGCGGCCTTTTCGGAAGCGCTCCGGTCATGCCGGTCAGCCGTTTTTCTCCCGACGTTTTCGTCAACCGCGGAGGAAGAATACCTGCGCCGCTCCAGAGTCTTAAAAACTGATGACAACCGATTTCCATACCCACGCCTTCCCGGCGGGGATCGCGCAGAAGGCGCTGACGGAGCTGTCCGGCGGGATACTTCTCAATTCGGGGACGGTAGTTTTTCCGTCGACCGACGGAAGCTACCAAGGGCTCGTGAGCGAAGCCGAAGCAAACGGAATCGGCCGTTCGGTGGTACTTCCGGTCGCCACGAGACCCGGTCAGGCTGACGGGATAAACAGACACGCCCGCGAAGCCGAAAGAGCGTCGGGCGGGCGGATAGTCTGCTTTGCCGCCGCACATCCGGCGGATCCCGAACCCGAGAGGACCTGTGTGCGTCTCGCGGAGGAGGGATTCCGGGGGATAAAGCTTCATCCCGAGTTTCAAAGGGAGTTTTTCGACGGGGACGCAACTTTGCGGCTCCTTCGCGCCGCCCGTGACGCGGGCCTTTGCGTCGTTACTCACGCGGGCGCAGATATAGGTCTGCCGCCTCCCGTTCACTGCGAGCCCGAAAGGATCGCGAGGGTTATCGAACGTGTGCCGGGCCTTGCGCTCGTCGCCGCGCACCTGGGCGGCTGGATGATGTGGGACAGGGTCGCGTCCTTCCTTTGCGGACTGCCTCTTTACTTTGATACCGCCTTTCTTTCAGGATACGCCGATCCCGGCACCGTCAGGGACGTTATATCGGCGCACGGAGCCGAAAAAGTCCTTTTCGGAAGCGATTCCCCCTGGGAATCTCCCGGAAGGACGCTTGCTCTTCTGCGTTCGGCCGGACTCGGCGCGGAGGAGGAAAAAGCGATTCTTTCGGAAAACGCGGAAAAAATACTACGGAGACAAAAATGAATCTGAAAAAAAGAATTGTTTCGGCCGTTCTTTCCGGACTGACGGTCGTCTGCGCGCTGTCGGGATGCGCCGGAACCGGAGAGACGGTCACGACGGCCGACGTGACGTCGGGGCAACCCGGGGACACCGCCGCCGGAGCCGTCACCGCTCCCGAAGAGACGGCGCCGTCTTCCGTCCGTCCGGTGATCGAAGACGGGAAGTCGGTCATCACAGTTATCCGCTCGACCAAGGCGGACGACGTGGCTCTCAAAAACGTCGGATACTTTCTCGGAAGGATCAAGGCGGTCTGCGGCGTGCGTCCGTCGGTCCTCGACGATTACGCGAGGACGGCTGACGACATACCCGCCGATGCTCCGGAGATTCTGTTCGGGCCTACCAACCGCAAACCGGACGACGTTTACACCGAGCACGGGTTCGTTATCAGGACGGAAGGGCAGAGAATAATCATCGCGTCGGGCAGAAGCGAGTACCTTCGCGCCGCCGCCGATTATTTTGTCGACGTGATTCTGAACGATCCGGAAACCGCCGAGGTGAGCGACGGAAGGATTGTCCTGAAAAAGGATATAGACTACGTTTCGGAGGATTCTTCATATCTGCATTCGGTGCTGTCAACAGACGGGACCCTCGAAGCGGTCGCCGAAAAGCTTTTCACCGTCCAGAAACCCACCGAGGAGAACAAGAATATCCAGGGCG
>CACZSP010000351.1 GCA_902783905.1 uncultured Ruminococcus sp. | reverse complement strand
TGCGCCGTGAGATACCGCCCGGATGCGGATCCGGCGTAAACGACGTCACCGTTTTCCTGCGGACGGAGGAGTACGCCGGAAAAAATCCCGACGGTTTCAGGATCGAGGGCTCGGGAGGCGACTGGACGATAACCGGATACGGCGAACGCGGCCTGCTTTACGGAGTCGGAAAGTTCCTTCATTCGGGGAAACAGGAAGAGAAAGAATTCTTTCCCCGCGCCTCGGGAGGCGACGTTTTCCCCGACTGTCCGTTCCGCGCCATGTATTTTTCCATCCATTTTTACAACTGGTATCAGCAGGCGCCGGAGGACGAGCTGCGGGAATACGTTTCCTCTCTTCTGCTCTGGGGATACAACGCGATAGTCTGCATAGTGCCCGTCATCAATCTGAATTCCTTCGACGAGCCGCTGTTTCACGCCTCAGTCTCAAAGGCGAAAAAGGTGTTCTCCCTCTGCCGTGAATACGGGATGGAGACCGGGATAATAATCTGCCCGAACCAGGGACTCAAGAGCGCCCCTCACGAATTTGACGCAGATCTGACATACAACCTGAAATACCGCGGAAAGGCGGGAAGAAACCTGTGCCCGTCGAATCCCGCGGCGCTCGAATACCTGCGCGGCCTGTGGAACGGCATGCTCGGCGCCTTCAGCGGGGTCGGACTCGATTACGTTCTCACGTGGCCCTACGACGAGGGCGGCTGCGGATGCGAAAAGTGCCGTCCGTGGGGAGCCGGGGGATACGCCCGGTCGGCGTCCGAACTGCGCAAAGAGGCGCTGAAATACTATCCGGATGCGAAATTCATCGTGTCGACCTGGGATTTCGACGCGTCGGAGGACGAGGGCGAGTATTCGGGACTTTACGAAAAGCTGAAAAACGAAATGTCCTGGGTCGACGGGATAATGGTCGACAACCAGCACGAATACCCCCGTTTCCCTCTCGAACACGAACCGGTGAAGCCGGTCGTCAATTTTCCCGAAATCAGTATGTGGGGGCTTTATCCCTGGGGCGGCTTCGGCGCAAACCCGCTGCCGCGCAGGTTCGAACGGCTCTGGCGCGAGACCCGGCGCATTCTTTCGGGCGGTATGCCCTATTCGGAAGGAAAATACGAGGATCTGTCCAAGATCCAGTGCGCGGGATACTACTGGAGCGCCGGGGCGTCGTATCGGGAAACGCTGTCAGAGTATTTCTCCTGGTACTGCCCGGGAGCCGATCCGGACGCTCTCGTGCGGATGTGCGAGCTGATCGAAAAAAATCACGTCGGAGTGTACTCCGGCCTCGAACCCGACGCTGACGCCTATACCGAGGCGGCGCGGATCGCCCGCGAGCAGAACGGGAGGATATTCACGCCCGGGAGGGATGAGTGGCGCTGGAGGATTCTTTATATCCGCGCCGTTCTTGACGAAAAAAGATACGGATACTACTACGCTCACAAGAGCGAAAACGAACTCATGCTCCGTCTGCTGGTCCGTCATTCGGGAGAAATGCTGAAGGAGGACGCGCAGGCCCAGGAGTATTTCCGCGAGCTTTGCGGGTACTACGGCTGCGTCGATTACAACGGCGAAAACCAGTGGACTCACCCGCCGGTCGGCGGCGGATATCCCGAAAAGAGGATCTGACTGATGAAAAAGGTACTTGCGTTTGATTTCGGAGCGTCCTCCGGCAGGGCGATCCTCGGGTGTTTCGACGGAAAAAGGATAGAGCTTTCCGAGATTCACCGGTTCCGCAACGATCCCGTGATGCTTGGCGACCACTACCGCTGGGACGTCATGCGGCTTTTCTTTGAAATAAAAGAGGGGATCCGCAGATGCGCCGCAGCCGGACACGCCGATATTTCCTCGATAGGGATCGACACCTGGGGCGTTGATTTCGTGCTTCTCGACCGCAACGGCGACCTGCTGGCAAATCCCTTCCACTACAGGGATTTTTCGCCGGAAAACATGGAAAAAACGGTACAAAGGATCGGAAAGGAAAAGATATATTCGAAGACGGGCATCCAGTTCCTTCCGTTCAACACGATTTATCAGCTGGCTTATATCAGAGAGCACGCCCCGTTTCTCCTTGACAATGCAAAGCGCTTTCTTATGATACCCGATTATTTCGGATATCTTCTGACCGGAGAGTGCGCCAACGAATTCACCGACGCCTCGACGACGCAGCTGCTCAACGCGTCGACCGGCGGATGGGACGAAGAACTGCTGCGCGCCGTCGGAGCCGATCCGGCGCTCTTTTCCCGCCCGGCGGCCCCCGGGACGGTACTCGGGACGCTGCGGCGTGAGATCGCCGAAGAGTGCGGAGTCGGCCGTGTCCCGGTGGTGCTGAGCGCCTCCCACGACACGGCGTCCGCCGTTGCCGCCGTTCCTTTTGAAGACGGGGAAAGCGGAGTTTACGTCAGCTGCGGCACCTGGAGTCTTATGGGGACGGTCCTCGACTCTCCGAAGACGGCCCCCGAATGTATGAAGGCGAATTTCACCAACGAGGGAGGAATCTTCGGGACTGCCAGATTTCTCAAAAACATCATGGGGCTCTGGCTCATTCAGGAGAGCCGCCGGCAGTGGCTCCGGGAGGGAAGGGAAATGTCCTTCGACGAGCTTGAAGCAGCCGCGAACGCGTCGCCGTCAGGCGTTTCCTTCATCGATCCCGACGACGCCGTCTTTTCGCCTCCCGGGGATATTCCCGAAAGGATCGCGGAATACTGCCGGCGCGCCGGGCAGCCGGTCCCGTCGACTCCCGGCGAAACGGCGAGATGCATTTACGAAAGTCTCGCGTACAAATACAGATATACCGCCGACACACTTGAAAAGCTGCTCGGCAGGCGCTTCGACACCGTGCGGATGGTCGGCGGAGGAATAAAGGACGGACTGCTCTGCCGCACGACGGCGCTTCTTACCGGACGGCGCGTGCTTGCCGGTCCCGTCGAGGCGACGGCAATGGGCAACGTGGCGGTACAGCTGGCGTCGGGCGGAGATATCGCGGGGCCGCGGCAGATCGGCGCCGTCGTGAGAGCGTCGGCTCGGATAGACGTATACGAGCCGGGCGCCGGCGCAGGCGAAGGATACGAACGCTTCCGTTCCGTCTGCGGACTCGACTGAAAGGACGACTTGAAACAGATGAAAGTTATCGACATAATCAAAGGGGACAGGCCGTCCCTTTCCTTCGAGGTGTTTCCTCCCAAAACGACCGACAGTTTTTCGGGCGTTATGGCGTCGGCAGCCGGGATCGCCTCTCTTCATCCCGATTATATGAGCGTCACCTACGGAGCCGGCGGAAGCACCGCGGGCTTTACCGCCGAGATAGCGGCGGAGATAAAAAAGCTCGGCGTGACTCCCGTCGCGCATCTGAGCTGCATCGGGGCTGACAGGGCGTCTATCCTTTCCCAGCTTGCCTCGCTCCGCGAAAAAGGGATCGAAAACATACTGGCGCTCCGCGGAGATCTTCCGGGGGGCGACAGCGGCAGTCTGTCGGATTACAGGTACGCCGGAGATCTCGTGCGCGAGATAAAGGCGTACGGGGGTTTCTGCATCGGAGGCGCCTGCTATCCCGAAAAGCATCCCGAAAGTCCGTCGGACGCCGCCGACATCGAAGCCCTGCGCTTCAAGGTCGAGGCGGGGTGCGAGTACCTGACCACCCAGATGTTTTTCGACAACAACGTCATATACAACTTCATGTACCGGCTCCTTCGCGCCGGCGTTTCGGTGCCGGTGGTGGCGGGGGTGATGCCGGTCACCAACGCGCGGCAGATAAAAAGGATATGCTCGATATCCGGAAGCGCTCTGCCGCAAAGGTTTTTGCGCATAATCGACAGATACGGAGACCGTCCGGAAGCGATGAAGCAGGCGGGCATCGCCTACGCCACCGAGCAGATCATCGATCTTTACGCAAACGGGTTCAACGCCGTCCACGTTTATTCGATGAACAGGCCGGACGTCGCCCGGGCGATAAAAGACAATCTGTCGCAGATCATTTCATGACCCCCGTTTCATACTTTCAGATTTCTGCCGAAGCGCTCGTCCCGTCCCGGCGCGAGATCGGGGCAAGACTGGGATCACACGGGCGCGAAGTGCCCGAAGAACTGATCGAAAAGGCAAGGGATGACCTTGTTCCGCATATCCGAGCCGGATGCTCCTTCGTCCGCGTTCCGGTGACACGTACCGGAGAGGGAGCGGTGGATCTCGGATTCGGACCGATAGAATCGCGTGACCTTGCTTCCTGCCTGGAGGGTTGCTCCCGGGCGGTCGTCAGCGCCGTTACGCTGGGTTCGGAAGTCGACAGATACCTTCTGCGGCTTGGGGCGGTCTCGCCCGCCGGACAGTTTACCGCCGACGCTCTGGCTTCGGCGTACGCCGAGGCGGCGTGCGATTACTCGGAAAAGATAATATTCGGCGACGCTCCGCGCTCCTTCAGATTCAGCCCCGGATACGGCGATTTTCCGCTTTCATTTCAGCCGGACGTGCTTCGTCTGACGGACGCCGGTCGCCGGCTGGGGATAACACTCGGCAGATCGTTCCTGATGTCTCCCTCAAAATCGGTGACGTCGGTCACCGGGATAAAGGATGAAAACGTTGATGAGACCTGATATCAGAGAAGTAATCAAGAAAAAACGTTTATGGTTCGACGGCGCCACCGGGACCGTTCTTCAGTCGATGGACCTCCCTGCCGGCGAAGCGCCCGAACAATGGAATCTGTCGCACCCGGACGTGATAGAATCGCTCCACCGGTCTTATATCGGCGCCGGTTGCAATATCATAAAAACGAATACCTTCGGCGTCAACCCGTCAAAATACGAAAACTGGCGGGAGATCATCTCCGCCGCGATGAAGTGCGCGAGAGCGGCGCGGGGAGACCGGGAGGACGTCTATATCGCGTTCGATATCGGTCCCACCGGCAGACTGTGCGAACCTCTCGGAGACCTGCCCTTCGAAGAAGCCGTGGCTCTGTTTTCCGAGTGCGCGAAGGCGGGCGCGGAGGAGGGAGCCGATCTCATTCTCATCGAAACGATGAACGACTGCACCGAAACGAAGGCGGCGGTCGTCGGGGCGAAGGAGGCCTGTTCTCTTCCGGTATTCGTCACCAACGTTTACGACGAAAGCGGACGGCTGATGACGGGGGCGACGCCCGCCGCCATGGCCGCCATGCTCGAAGGGCTTCGGGTCGACGCGATAGGCGCCAACTGTTCTCTCGGTCCCGATCTGATGCTTCCCGTGATAAAGGAACTGGCTGCCTGTTCGTCGGTTCCGGTCATAGCAAATCCGAACGCCGGAATGCCCGACCTGCGTGACGGCGTCACCCGGTACGAAATGTCGGAAAACGATTTTGCCCTGTCGCTCGGAAAGCTCGCCGAAGCCGGCGCGGGGATCCTCGGCGGCTGCTGCGGGACGACGCCCGGGCATATCTCGGCGGCGATTGCGGCAGCGGAGGACCTGCCCTTCGTTCCGGCGACCGAAAAGGATATCACCGTCGTTTCCTCTTATGCCTCGTCCTGCGTAATAGGCGGGCTGCCGGTGATGATAGGTGAGAGGATCAATCCAACGGGAAAACCTCTGTACAGGGATGCTCTGCGCCGCGGGGATCTGAGTTACGCCGCGTCGGAGGCGGTTCGCGAGGAGGAGGCGGGCGCCGACGTTCTCGATATCAACGTCGGCCTTCCCGGCATCG
>CACZSP010000350.1 GCA_902783905.1 uncultured Ruminococcus sp. | reverse complement strand
TTTATCCGTTTTCGAATTTGCGAAAAATATTATACCTTATCAAAAGACGGTAGTAAACTGCTCCCGCGACATCCGTCTCGCTGCGGCTCGGGCACGGCGCGGCTCTGACAGCCCCCCGGGCTGTAATTCACTACTGCGGTGCCGCTTTGCTACCCCGAGGAGAAGGCTTGTTACTGCGCCTCGCTTTTTCGGGGCACACGACCGTTTAAGTCTGCTGACTCGGTGATTTGCGCGGGCTCAGTGACACCTCATCCGTCGCCGTTCGGCGACACCTTCCCCTCACTCCTCATTTATTGCCACTGTCTTTGCAGAACGCAGAGGGGAAGGCAGGGGCGCGGCGGTTTTTCGGGTGCTGCTGACGGTTCAGATTCTTTTTCGTTTCGACTTGCCCACTCATCCGACCGCGTTCGCGACTTCTCTCCAAGAGGTAGTTAAAGGGTGCGGGCGTTTCGCTTACTCCGTTAGCTAAAGTTCACAACACGTCCGGCGCAGAGCAAAGGCAGATAACCCGCCTTTCCGCTTCTCGCCGGACGACTCTTTTGTAACAAAATGCCACTTTACAAATCCCGGCGCGTTTGGTATAATTAACTGGGAATAAAGAAAAGCGGAAGGAGGGAGGAAAATGGCTGCCGGAAAAAGGATCGCGGAGCTGCGCGCGCTCTCGGGCATGTCTCAGCAGGAGCTTGCCGACCGGCTTTTCGTTTCGCGAACGACCGTCGCCAAATGGGAAAGCGGGAGCAGAAACCCGGATATGAGAAGCGTCAGGGCGCTTTCCTCTCTTTTCGGAGTCGATCCGGAAAGCATAGTCAGTTACGACGGTTCCCTCATTGCGGAGCTTTCCCGGTGCATTCCGCGTGGCGCGGAGATTCCGGAGGGCGCTCTTCCGTCCCTGCTCAACGAGTTTTTACCGACGCTTCCGAAAAACGAAAGGGCGGTTTTCGTCCGCCGATACCATTTTCTTGAAAAACCGTCCGAGATAGCCGAGCGGCTTGGGATGCCGGGCGGGAACGTAAGGATCATACTGTGGCGGGCAAGGGGAAAACTGAAAGAATATCTGGGGAATACCGAATCCGCACGGAAAGGAGAAACGAAAGAATGAAAGCCGAGGATTTGCTTTCGGCAATGTCCGAGATCGATGAACGTTTTACCGATGAAAGCAGCGCTTTTGCTCCCGGATCCGCCGTCCCGGCGACAGGGCGCGAAAACGGACGCATCATCAGGGCGGTCTCCGTGATCGTAGTCTGTCTGTCTGCCGCTCTTGCCGCGGGATGGCTTTCCGCGGCGTTGTTCGGACTGATACCCGAAGATTTTTCAACCCCCGGCGGCCCCGCGGAGAGCGAAACCGGAAAAGTCGAAAACGAACCGACTTCGGCTCCTCCCGTCTCCGATCCGGTACCGGCGGACGGCTCGTCGTATTTCAGGTGCGGAGGATCGGTCGCCGCGACGCTCCGCGGAGCGTTATGGAGTGAATTTTACGACGACAACGCGGGCGGGTGGCTTTCCGCAGACGCGTATCCGACTTATGCGATGCACAGCGGTCAGGAGGTCCCGGTCCTTTATTATCAGAAGGGAGAAGAGCCGGAATTCGTAAACAACACCGGGCTTAAATTTACGGGGATCGTTTTGTTTGACGCCGGGGGAACTCAGATGCAGACTGACGGCGGGATCGCTTCCTTCCTCGATTCAAATCCCGGCGAATACTGGCTTTGCGCGACGCTGACGGAATACGGAAGGATAATCGACGGGCGGCAGGAAAAAACCTGCTGGACGGAGGGCGTAAAGATAACCACAGCCGAAAGGACTCAGACAAACAAAAAAGAGCCGCAGGCTTTCGCCGTGCGGTATGAGAGGGTCGCTCCGTTCTCGGGTGATAATGTTTATAAATCGGTAAAATATGACTGCGACCGGGACGGGGCGGATGATGAATTATATCTGGAATATTTCGGATCCGGGCGCGTGACTTCCACGCTTTATTGCAGGTACGCATCCGGCGGGGAGGCGGTTCCGATAGGGGTTTTCCAGTTCCCCGCCGGTATCGCTTTTGCCGAGGGAAGGCAGGGCGGACCGATAGTTTTTGATTCCTCATGTATGATCCTGACGGACGGACTGAAGGACTTCCTTCTTGTCGAACCGCTGGCGACCGTCGGCTATTCGGCCGGCGGTGATAAAGGGAGTATCGAAATCATTCCCGAGAGGACCGATGGGGATGCCGAACGGTATATTTATTACTCGGGGAAATCGTATTCCGGCAATAAAACGGTTTTGTATACAGCCGTCCCGGAAAAGACGACGGCGTCAGCTGAAGAGCTTTCGGCAGGGCAAAACTTCCGCGCGTACGTACAATACTTTACGACGGAGAGTATCCCGGACGGGATCAGATTGGTATGCGATTACTACCGGATAGACGGTGATGCGGCAAAGGAACTGTATCTGCTTGCGGCAGGTGCTGAAAAAGCGGAAAAGGTCGACGGTATTATCGGTACGTCGCCGTATATCACGGTCACCTTCTTTGTGCTCAGAGACGGCGCGGAAGGGACGGAATACTGGTATTGCGGGATGTTTGACCTTCAGTTCCGGGGTCAGCATGAGGCGCTGGTCCTTGGAGGAGCGGCACGCTTTTCCGCTTCGTGGAACGCAAAAACAGATCCCGCCGTTACCGACGGGATAATCCGGATATGCACCGCGCACGGGATCGATCTGTCAAAAATGACCGAACAGAAAAAGTACGTCGAAATGAACGGGGCGTACGTGTCAAAATAAGAGATAACGACAGAATTTCAGAAAAGACAGAGGTACCGGAATGACCGCCGCCTCCTTTACCTGCCCCTTGGGGCATCTCTAAAAATTCGTGTTTTAAGTGCTTTTTCTCTGTTTTTTTGCTATTTTTTTGAAAAAAAGTATTAAAACCCCCTTTGAATGCGCTTTTTTGCGTTTTATTACATCCCTAAAAGAGCCCTTTTGGGCTCGTCAGGGTATAGTTTCCCCTATATCATTTCAGAGGTTCCGGCTCGGTAGTACCAGACAGATACGCGAACCGGCATATATTGTAGACCAAGTTCATTATACCGATGTTAAATTTGGCTCTCTCTATTCCTATGCTTCGGATGCGCTTGCCGTGCAGCACGGTTTCCATATATCCGAAAACATGTTCCACACGGCAACGGATCTTGCTCTTCTCGTGGTTCCTTGCTTTCTGTTCTTCTGTCAAAGGATGGTTTATTTCGGCTTTTTCGTGTATCATACTCTTTACGCCTTCCGGGAATTTTTCTTCAAACCCCTTACCGACATAACCGCAGTCTCCGTAAACCACTCTGTCCTTTTCCGTAACCAAATCGTTTAATTTCTGGTTATCGTTGACCGATGCGGACGTTACTTCATATCCTACTATTACTTTGCTGTCTTTGTCAACGTTTACGTGATCCTTGAACCCGAAGAACGCTTTGCTGTACTTTTTGGCCCATCTGGCATCCGTATCCTTGCGTCTGCGCTTGTTTTCGCTCCATTCTTCCGGTATTTTTCCCGCTTTTATCTGTTCATTCTCGTCTCTGTGGACATGTTGTTCGGGTACTTCTACAAAAGTTGCGTCTACTATGCTTCCTTCATGCGTTATTATTCCACGCGCTTCCAGCTCTTCGTTAAACAGTTTAAACAGTGTTTCCATTACCCCGGCGTTTTTCAACTCTTCGCGATAGTGCCAGATCGTCTTTGCGTCGGGTACAGTACTCTCCATACCAAGATCCAGAAATCTCATAAAACTGATACGGTCATTTATCTGGTATTCTGCCTGATCGTCGCTGAGATTGAACAGTCTGCCTATTACGAGAATCTTGAACATCATCACGCAGTCGAACCGATTGCGCCCTCCTGGTCCTTTGCGTTCCTTGCTTAACGCCTTGTCAAGGGTCGGTCTGAATATTTCAAAATCTACGGCTTTATCAAGCTTCTCAAGTATATCTCCTAGCTCGCTGAGCTTCCTCTCTCTTTTATCACTTCCGAATATACTGATGTCGTACATCGCTCTGTTTCCTCTCGATTTTTTCTGACATCATTATACCATATTTGGCGGATTTTGAAAAGTTATCACTGAAACGAAAAAGGTCGCCTTATGCCTTGAGTTTTTAGAGATGCCCCTTGGGGGGAAGGTAAAATAGCGAGTATCGCGCATACGGTCGCTGGCGGGCGGACCGTAAAGGTCCGCCCCTACAGTGGAAAACGGTTCTGCGGTTCTATTTCGATATTTGAAAAGACGGTGGAACCCTAACGACCGCCGTGCCTCCCCCGGGGAGGCGCGGCGGTCGTTCCAGTGACGTCGTTTGCAGTCACGCCTTTGTTTCGCACCATATACAGCGGTATTCCAGCGTTTCTTTGTTCGTCAGTCTGAATATGTGCGGCAGCTCCTGCTCGGTCGAGGTTATGCAGCGGGGGTTGCGGCATTTTATTACGTTGGTCAGCTTTTCGGGAGGCGCCATGTTCAGCTTTTCGACCAGCTTTCCGTCCCTTATCACGTTGACGGTGGCGCCGGGGTCGACGTATCCGATGAGATCGAGATTGACCTCGGTCAGCGAGTCGATCTTGATAATGTCCTTTTTCCCCAGCTTCCGGCTGTGGACGTTGCGGATTATGGCGACCGAAAGGTCGGTCTCGTCGAGTCCCAGGAGGGAGATCAGTT
>CACZSP010000349.1 GCA_902783905.1 uncultured Ruminococcus sp. | reverse complement strand
CGGCTCTACCGTTACAATCTGAAAGACTGCACGAAAACTCCCGCCTGTATCGACCCTCTCTGCACCCACGGATACGGCTCAGGCTGCCCCTTTTTCGGTGAAGCCAATATTGACCTGACCCCGGTTTGCGTCCTCGGGAACCGGCTGATTTACGCCCGCTCGGATATTTCTTCCCATAGACTCAACGTTCTTCGTATGTATGATCTGAACACCGGGACCGATTACGAAGTGTTCGGCTTTAACGATACCGCCGAGGGAATAAACGAAAACATCTACCAGTACGGCGGCATCGTAGTTCGCGGAAGCAGCCTGTATTCCGTCGTATTCGACCTGAAAGCCAACGCGAAAAGCCGCAGCGACGTCGTTTACCGGGTAAGCGAATACGACTCCGGAAAAAACGAGGCCAACGTTCTTTTCGAAACCGAAAAATTCACGAGGATATACGCCGCGTCGAACGAACGCCTGTTTTTTCTCGAATACAGCGGAAAATACGAAGATATAATCAGCCGTTTCGACGAGCAGACACCGGTCCGATTTTCCACCGATAAAAAGGGGAAAAACCGCAAGGAAGAGACGAAATTCATCTTCCGACCGATGTTTGAGATAGGGACGAAAGCATACGGGACGGCAGTGCGCGGCGACGGCGGGACCGACGTGACGGTTTACGATATCGGCACGGACGAGCTGACCTCTTTCAACATCGGAGCCGCCGTCCAGGGAATGATCTTCACCGACGGAAAAAAACTGATCCGTGCCGTCAGCAATTCAGACGAACTGTCCGCCGGCTATGACTGGAAGGCACTCGAGGCGCAGTATCAGGGACCGGATAAAAAACTCGAACTCGCCGCGGCAAAGGAAAAAGCGTATAATACCGAGATACTGCCGCGCGTCGAAGTTAAAATCGTCGTTTCCGATCTTGACGGCGGAGGCGAAGAGGTCAGAGCGGTAATCTCCTCCTCTAAAGTCGCGCCGGACTATTACTTTGACGGCTGTCTGTACGCGACGGTCAACGCTTACGATCCGGAAACCGGAACCCTCGTCCCGGATAGATCCGGCTTAAAAAAGATAAATATCGAAACAGGCGCAATCGAAGACGCCGTCTTTACCGAACGTTCAGTCGGGAGTTGAATCATGAAAAAAAACGAGATACGTTACCTCCGCACAAAAACGCTGCCGCTGCTCTTTGCGCTGCTTCTCCTTCCGGCTCTTATTTCCGGATGCGCGTCCCCCGAGACTTACGGAGACGACGAAAAGACCTTTCCCGACAGGATCTCCCCTGCGACGGCGCAGCTGAAAAAGGAGATCGATTTCCTTGTCGAAAACAGCAACAGCATTCTCAAAACCGAAAAGCTGATACTGTCCGTCTATCCGGCGTCGGAATTTTCCGACGTCGTGTCGAAAATACGGAGCGTACCCAGGGAAAACGACACTGTAGACCCGGTCTACTTTCAGTCGCTGGCGCTGAAGCTCTACCCCGACTGCCGTAAAGAAGACAGCTCGGGTACCTACTTTGACGCGAGAACAGCCAGACGGCGGTTCACCGAATTTTCCGATTCTCTGTCCGCGCAGAACCGTCTCATCGAACAGGCGTCCGACGCCGCGTCCGTCTTCCGTGCGAAATTCGGTACCGCCGACAACGCGGAGATCATTCTCGCTTTCGAAGAGTATCAGCAGGCCGCCGAAGAATACGCGAGAGCGGTCGTCTATTCCGGAGAAAACGTCGATCAGTGGCAAAACAGGATAGAGAACCTGAAGATCGACCTGGACAACGCGGCAAACGCGATAAAGTAATAACAGTTTGCATCTTGGGAGTTGTCAGTGGGCAGCGGCAAGTGGGCAGTGAGCAGTGGCTTCGCGCCTGACGGCGCGAAGCCACTGCTCACTGCCCACTGACAACTGCAAACAACCGTCCGCTTTCAACCTGCCATTTCCAATTATCAGTTATTTACGTCTCTCACCGTTCCGATAAAGAACGGCAGACTGTTTTCGGTATCGATCAGCATATAAACGAACGGACGGTCGAGGATAACCTCGTTTATCTCCGCGGGACAGCTCTCTCCCCTCATTTCCACGACTGTTGCTGCACCCGCCTTCGTTCCCTTCTCGTCCACCGATATAAAGGTCCTGTGCAGGACGCGCCCGATGAAAATACTGCCGCCCGAACATTCTCCGAGCCCCGAAAAATCGGCTTTGTCCGGGTCGAAGGCGGCTTTCATTCCCATCGAAACGAGTACGTCCGACAGTTCGGTGCCGTATCCGGTCTCGAATTTCGGGATAGCCGCCGAAACAGACGCGCTCTCCGCCTCCGAGAGAAGAGTGTGAAGTTTTTTTCCGTCGAGAGACGAAACGTATTCCGAAAGGCTCGTCCCCTCGCCGGGAAGAATGGCGGCAAACGCGTATTTCTGTCCGCTGTAAAACTTGATAAACCCGCGGGCGCTCCCGTCTTCTATATAAAGTCCCTCGGTCGAATGCATGAATTCGACCGTTTTTTCGCTGCCGTCCTCGGCGGTGAACTTCCCTTTGGAAATGTCGCTCTTTTTGTATATCACGCTCCACTCTGCTTCGAAAGCGAGTGCGTTGACAAGATACATGACCGCGTCGGGAGTGATCGCGTCAAGGATCTCGGGTATCATCCCGTCCGTACGGTTCCTGACCCAGCGGTTGATATCCTTCAGCGTTTCACCGTCGAAAGGAGCCCGGTATGCGTCGGCTCCGTAGTAATCGGCGTTCGTCTGAAGAAAATCCCGGTTTACGGTAAAGCTTTCGTCATTCGTGAACCAGATCGAATTCGCCAGACTCAGCTTGTATTTGTCGGCTGCGGGAAGAGATCCCGAATAGCTTCTGAAGAATTCGTTCAGTTCGTCCGACGTCATCCCGAGCACCGCTTCCGTCTCGGCTTTCGTGTCACCTCTTGCGCCGTTGAGCGTCATCGAAAGGGCGGCAAGGACCGACAGCGGGGATATCAGAACGTTTTCACCTTCCGCGTCCGACGCCCGGAACAGTCTTACGGCGAAATCGGCCGCCTTTTCCGCGCTGTCCCCGGAGATCGGAAGAACTTCGCCGAGATCCGCGGGCGTGATCCCCTCCATAAGATCGTCGGCCTTCACCCGGAGGGCGCAGCCCGCGAGATTCAGCGCCGTCGCCGCAAGCAGGAGGACGCTGATCATCATCTGAAAAATCCGAATGCGTTTCATTGCTTTTCTCCTTTTCCGATAACAAATTCACCGTCTACGTAATTCACGGGCTCTCCGTCGACGTAAATGATTTTTCCGTCAAATCCGAATTTGAAATATGGGAATTCGTTTGAAGTTATCTTAACGATTTTTTGCTCCATGGTATTGAGATCGATCACAGTCAGCGCAAGTCCGTAAACCCCGGATCCCCAGCTGTAGTACGTGACGAGATCGTTTGCCCCGTCTCCGTCGTAATCCCAGAGACACATACGGGCGAAATATCCCCCGGTGACGCCGATAGAGTAAATTTCATTCCCGACCGCCAGGTAATAGGCGTAATCCGCCATATAAAGCCGGATGTCCGAATTGTCGGCGACAGCCGGCGGGGTGCAGTCTCTTACTTTGTCAAACGTCTTTGACGGTACGGTGGTTTCCTTTTTCCACCTTCGGGTCTCGCTGTCGAAAACGAACGCTCCGTTTTTCCCGAGGACTTCGGTCAGATACTCTTTGTATTCGTTTTTCTCGAGATATTTGCAGGTATAATAATCCTCCGTGATCCTGTCCCCGCTTATTGAACCCGTTTCCGCGTTCAGGCCCTTTTCGACTCCTTCGCGCATGCTTCTTCCGCCGCCGGAAAGCCATGAAGAAAACCCTTCCGGAAGGATATCCGCTACCGAAGCCGAAGCAAGGCCGGCGGCAAGGGCGACAAAGATACAGAGGACCGCCACCGTCGCGGCGCGCAGAACCGGGATACGGGCTGCCCGGTACGTTCCGGTCACCCGCGGCTGCGGCTGATCAGCGGTATATTTTTCGTCTATTTCGGCAAAAGCGTCGAAAAGATCGGTCGCGTTCATTTTTTGCTCCTTTCCGAGAGATATTCCTTCAGTTTCAGTCTGACCTTCCAGAGAGTGACTCGCACGCTGCCTCCGCTGATTCCGAGCAGATCCGAAATCTCCCGGGGTCTGTCGAGATAATGATATCTGCGAACGAAGATAAGCCGGTCGCGTTCGCCGAGCGTCGCGAGAAAGGCGTCGAGGACCGACGGAAGAGACGCATCTGCCGTATCCGTCCCCTCCGGTATGCAGGAGGCGAGCTCACGCATGATCTCCCCGTCCTTTTCAACGATGAGGTCGGGTGAAACCCCGAAAATCGCAGCCATTTTCGCTACGCTTTCCCGGTCCGGGCGGCGCGATCCGTTTTCCCATTTTGAAACGAGCGACCTGTCGACGAAAAGGCGGCCGGCAAGCTCTTCCTGCGACATACCCGTAAGAGCGCGCAGCTCGGATATTCTTTTTCCCGCGCTCATCCGGCATCCCCCTTTCGCCGTTTTCCGGCATTATTATATCACATTTTTCCCCGACGGTAAAGTGACGGATTGTTAAGGCAAATAAGAACAGGTTTGGACAGCATCTCAAATAAGCGTCGCATACATTGGCTCCACACCGCGCGTAAGCTGTCGCCGTACGGCGACTGAAGGAGCCCGCGTGAATCAACAACCACGCAGTCTGGAGTGGTATTTTTCTTGTTACAAGTTTCTCATTGACACCTCATCCGTCGCCGTTCGGCGACACCCCGGGGGGAAGGTAAAATAGCGGGCTTCGTTCATCCGGGCGGCAT
>CACZSP010000348.1 GCA_902783905.1 uncultured Ruminococcus sp. | reverse complement strand
GAAACCGGGATATATTATTTTGGATCCCCGACCCGGAACAAATGCGCGACCTCAGTTCCGGCTTGATTGCGGCGAACGCGGTTTTTCAACACGGACCGGCGTAAGACGAAAAAAGAATGCCGGAAGACTCTTTTCTGGAATGTTCCGGCATAAATATTCGGATATCCGATTAAAGGCGGATTTACAGTCAAAACTTGTCCCGGAGGCGGCGCGAACCTGTCTTCACCCTTTTTTCCCGGCATTTCTGGCAATCGCCCGAAGCAGGAGCTCGGCTGACGCAGGTCCCGACGCGGCGGGGATACCGTAAAGATCGCATATCCTCAGAAGTTCGGCGGCGTAAGAGGCGTTCGGGCCGCGGTCGGCGGCGTCCCTGAGGATCACGACCGCGTCGCATTCACCCGAAGCGGCAAACAGCGAGACCTGCTCGCATGCCCCCGCGAAGTCGCCTATCAGGATCCCGGCCTCCTTTCCCGTAAGTTCCGTCACGTAAGCGGCGGCAAACGGGGTCGCACGGACGCGGTGTCTGCACAGGAAAGCGCAATGGGCATCGCAAAGACGTATAAGGGCTTCCTTTCTGGATTCGTCCGATACAATACAAACAGTCATGGCTCAGTAGTTTTCCCTGCGTTTTCTTTTCGGAACGCTGACGATCAGTTTTTTTCTTTTTCTCTCGGGAAGATACGAGAACAGCGGCAGACGCTCTCCGCAAAGACGGGCCGCAATCTCGTCGAAAGAGTCGCAAACCCTGTCGCGGTCGCGTTTGAAGCTGTCGGCGAGTATTCCCTCCTCCTGAGCGAGTTCGAGATCTCTTGAATCGGGTACGACTCCGAGGAGTCTTACGCAGGTCCTGTCTATCAGTTCGTTTACGCCCGGGCGCTCGCCCCTTGCGGCCGACTTGCCGTCGAAACGGTTTACGATCAGATACTGATCGTCGATCCCGTATCCCGAGAGGAGTTTACCCATCCGTTCCGCGCCTCTCACCGAGGTCGGCGTATGTGAAGTTACGATTATTCCGACTCCGGCGCACGGGGCAACCGTCGGAAGTATACCGTCGCTTGCTCCCGGAGTGTCTATAAAAACGGTATCGCACCCAAGCCCTGAGACGATCTTTGTCAGTTTGTCTTCGAACTGTTCGCGTGTGAAAGTCACGGCGCCGTCGGACGGACCGGGAACGAACCACAGCCGGTCCTCGCGGACGGTGACGCACGCCCCGGCGGCGGGAATACCGTCCCGGATAATTACGTCGATTCCCGGGACGTCGGTGCTTCCTGTACCGAATATCAGATCCAGCGCCCTGTTGGAATAATCGCAGTCAACGCAGAGCACCCGGTGTCCCCTGTCTGCTATCGCAGCCGCCAGATTTGCCGTCACTGTCGTTTTTCCGATCCCGCCCTTGCAGGACGTTACTACGTAAACTACGGGTTTCATCGCAGCTCCTTTATATCGGAAAAGGGACCGCCGGGGAATAATTCCATCCCCGGACAGCCCCGCGTTTCGATTTTCTTTCCCCTCACGGGGACGGGAAATATCAGTTTTCCGTTTCCTCCGGCTCGTCCTCGACGTCGTCGGGTTCGTCCTGAACGTCACCGGACTCCGGCATATCCTCGCTGACGGCACGCAGAGAAAGGGATACTCTCTCCTGCTCGTCGTCTATCTTGGTGATCTTTACGGTTACCACCTGTCCGACCGAAAGCTCGTCGGAGGGCTTGCCGATCCTCTTGTCGGAGATCTGGCTGATGTGGATAAGACCGTCGACGTCGTCGGTGATGTGGGCAAACGCTCCGTAGGTCATAAGATTGGAAATGGTGACTTCGATTACGTCGCCCTCGCTGTAGCGGGATTTGAAGATCGTCCAGGGATTGTTCTCCTCGGTCTTGTAGCCGAGGGAGATCTGGCGCTTCTCGGGATTGTAGCTCTTGACGAAGACGCGCAGAGGATCTCCGATCTTCAGGATATCGGACGGCTTGTGGATGGGCCTCCAGGAAAGCTCCTTTTTGTGGATCATTCCGTCGACTCCGCCGAGATCGATGAAAGCTCCGTACTCGGTCATACCGCGGACGATACCGTCGTAGTACTTGCCGACTTCGATCTCATCCCAGAACGCCTTTTCGATAGCTTTGCGCTCTTCTCTCGCGGCGGCTCTGATCGAACCGACGGCTCCCTTGCCCTGGGACTTGAGCTCGATCACCTTGAATTTGACCGTCTGTCCGACGAGGACCGACAGATCGCCGTCCTTCTTAACGGTCGTCTGCGACGCCGGCACGAACACTCTCGCGCCGTAAATCCTGATGACTACGCCGCCCTTGACGGCATCGGAAACGGTACCCTCGAGAATGGTTCCGTTTTCTTTTGCCTCAACGATTTTGAACCAGTTGCGGTCCAGATCCGCGCGCTTTTTGGATACGGTTGCGGTACCGTCAAGATCGCTGACACGGATAACAAAAACATCTATTTTGTCACCGATCCTGAACTCGGAACTCAGCTTCAGAGAAGCATCGTCGGAAGCCTGATCGGCGGTCAGTATGCCGGTCACTTTGGCGCCGAGATCAAGCTTGACTTCCTGATCGTTGACGGCGATTACTGTACCGGTAACGGTGTCTCCTGAACTAATAATTTTGCACGCTGAGTCGAGCATCTCTTCAAAGCCAATGTTTTCCGCTTTGTTTTCTTCGCTCATTTTGGAATAAACCTCCTGTATTATGACGTCGGGAGTGCTGGCCCCGGCGACAATTCCGGCAATATTGCATTTGTGCGGAATCTTTCCGGCAAGTTCCGACGCGTCCGCGACGCGGACCGTGTTCTCACAGCGGCTCCTGCATATCGCGAAAAGCTTTGACGTATTCGAACTGTCGCAACCGCCGATCACGACAGTAAAATCGCATTTCCCGGCGATTTCGTACGCTTCTGTCTGCCTTTTTTCCGTCACACTACATATTGTATCAAAAATCAACGGATTTGTATATAGTTTTTTGATAAATAATTCAGATTTTTTCCATTCCGAGACGTTTTGGGTGGTCTGAGCGACCGCGATCACCCTTTTCGATCCGTCCGGGGGCAGTTTCCCCGCCGCGGCGGCGGCCTCGAGCTCGCGACAGTCCGAAAAGACGAAACTTTCTCCCCGGAATCTGCTGACTATTCCGACGACCTCGGGATGAGAAGCGTTCCCGAGAAGCAGAAGCAGTCCTTCGCCGTCAAACGCCGACTGTTCTCCGACGATGCGGTGTATCTTTTTTACGTACGGGCAGGTGCAGTCGACGTATGAAAAATACGGATACCGCAGGGACAGTTCGTCGAGCTTTTTCCCCGTTTCGAGAGTGATCCCGTGCGCTCTGACGAACACCGTCCTCGGCTCCTCCGCCGACGCTCCGGCGGCGATGCTCTCAAGGTCCTCCGCCGTGGCGACCGAGACCCCGCGGGCGGCGAGGCCAGAGTTGTAACTGTCATTGTGTATAAGCTTTCCGAGAGTATAGAGACCCTTCCCTCCTCTTTCGGAAATCGCCTTTTCTATCGTATCCGCCGCGCGCCTGACCCCGAAGCAGAATCCGGCGTTTTCAGCTCTGATTATCTTCATTGTTTTCCGACACGGGAGGATATTTCCTTCCGCCGAGCTCGCATATCTTCGAGAAAACGTAACGGCTGACCGAGGCGCTGTCGTCCCGTCTGCCGCCGTCGGTATACTCCTCCCAGCTTACGGGACGACCGACGTATACCCTGACCGGGCTGAACGGACGGACTCTGTTCTTTCTCGTTTTGATAAACACCGGAAGGACGGTCGCGCGGGAGTGCGAGCAGATCATCCCTATTCCGTTGCGTACCGGAGTGGTTTCGGGATCGACGCCCGGGCGGCGGGTCCCCTGGGGAAACATCCCGATACAGTACCCTTCCTCGAGCATTTTTATCGAACGCATGAGTACCCCGGCGTCCCTGCCGGAACGGTCGACGGGATAGGCGCCGAGCCCGGAGATCATCTTCCCGAGGACCGGCTTTTTAAACAGCTCGGCTTTTGCCATGAATCTCGGCTGCTGACGCCTCGTACAGGCGCAGATTATAATCGGATCGACCGCAGACGTATGATTCGAACAGACGATATACGGTCCGTCTTTAATCCGCGGTTCGTTTTTTACGCCGTGCGGGATGATAAAAAACAAAAGTCGTGCAAGCCAGCACAGCATAAAATGCCAGAAAGCGTACGCTCTGCTTTTCATCGCTTTCCGCACCTTTTCCCGCGGCGCCGGGTTTTAGATTTAATAATTTCAAGCGCGACTTCCACCGACTCGTCGAGTCCGATTTCCGAATTGTCGAAGAAAACCGCGTCGTCCGCGGGACGCAGCGGCGCCGTGTCGCGCGAGGAATCCCTTTCGTCCCTTTCGCGTATATCGGCCAGGACATCCTCGTACGGGCGGCTGTCGCCGCGTTCGATAAGCTCCTTGTATCTTCTTTCGGCTCTTTTTTCGACCGACGCCGACAGAAAGATCTTGACGTCGGCGTCGGGAAGAATAACGGTGCCGATGTCTCTTCCGTCCATTATCGTCCCGCCGTTTCTCGCCGTCTCCCTCTGCGTTTCAAGAAGAAAGGCGCGGACTTCCGGAATAGCCGACACGCGGGACGCGTAGTCGGATATCTCGTGACGGCGTATCAGATCCCCGAGAGGCCTGCCGTTCAGATACATCTGCTGCACCGAATCCTCGAATTTCACCTCGACGGTTATCCCTTCGAGCATTTTCGTGACCGCTTCCCTGTCGGACGGATCGATACCCGCTTCAAAGGCGGCGTACCCCACCGTGCGGTAGATAGCTCCCGTGTCCACGTAGTTTATCCCCAGTTTTTTCGCGAGAGCCTTTGCGAGTGTGCTTTTCCCCGCTCCGCTGGGGCCGTCTATGGCGACGTTGATCTTCTTTTCAGTCTTTTTCATCTTCAGCTACCGCCTTTAGTTTTTCCCCGCCGCAACTCCGGCGGAGTATCCGGTCGACCAGGCAATCTGGAGGTTGAACCCGCCGGTAAAACCGTCGACGTCGATAATCTCACCGGCAAAATACAGCCCGGGTACCGGTTTTGATTCCATTGTACGCGGATCTATCTCCCTGACGTCGACCCCTCCGCGGGTGACCACCGCCTCCTCCACCGGGCGGAAATCCCTCAGACCGATCTCGAATCTTTTGAAAAGCGATACGAGTCTGCGCCTTTCCTCTTTCGTGACGGTGTTGACCTTTCTGTCGGGAGCGATTCCCGAGCGGCGGATGAATACGGGTATCATCCCCGACGGGAGGAGCCCCGACAGCGAATTTGAAAAATCCCTGTTGAGTCCGGCGGAAAAATCCGAAAGGATTCGTCTGTCCAGCGTCTTTTCGTCGAGGGCCGGTTTCAGGTCGATGACGGCGGAAAAACCTCCGCCGGAAATATCGT
>CACZSP010000347.1 GCA_902783905.1 uncultured Ruminococcus sp. | reverse complement strand
GGATGCACTGATTAATTCGCGTGCGTAGATTTGCGAGATCATTTTTTGTCTGTTTTTGCTGAGAAATCGCAGCAATACAGGCGGTATTGGGGTTTCATTCTTTGAATGAAACCTGATTTCGACGCATTAACAGACGGAAAATGAGCCGTCAATGATGCGACGCGAAATCCGGCCCGGATTTCGCCGTCGAATTAATCAGTGCATCCTTAACGAAAAGGCGGAGCGACGCAGGCGGTTCATCGGGTATGCGCAATGGATAATTCGGAAGAAAGCATTTTTGAAATCCGGTACGAACAGAACGGAAAATACGTCCGGGACGTTATGAAATATTTTCATTTCAAACGTCCGTTCAGGATCGTATTTTTCGGTATCGTCCTGATTATGATCGCGGTGCTGTTCGCCCTCGGCAGAGAAGCCTCTCTGTTTCCCGCCGTAATCTACACCGCTTTCATACTGTTCTGGATCCCTTTTGCATATTTCAGAGGAGTGAAGGTCATGGAGACAAGACTTAAAGTCCTCGGCGGAGGAAATCCGGTGATCATCAGCGTTTACGTATCGACCGCCGGCATCAGAACGGTATGCTCGGCGGACAAATCCGACGTCACCATACCGCCGTCTTCGATAAAAGGCGTGACCGACGCCGGATCATTTGTCATTGTAAAAACGGACGGGAGACTGTTGTACGCCTTCCCGGAGGACGGATTCGTCAAGGGGACGCCCGACGAACTTGTCCGCTTCCTGAAGGATATAACTAAAAAAACGAAAGACTGAAATAAAGGGATCGATCGGAATGAGAAAAACAAAGATAGTTTGCACGATAGGACCCGCAAGCAGCGACGAAGCGGTGCTCCGGGAGCTGATAAAGAACGGAATGAACGTCGCGCGTCTCAATTTTTCACACGGGACCTACGACAACTTCAAGCTCCTGATAAACAGGATCAAAAAGATCCGCCGGGATATGGGCGTGCCGGTGGCGATACTTCTCGACACCAAGGGGCCCGAGATACGCCTTCGCAATTTCCGGGACGGGGAATGCGAGATAAGAAGCGGAGACCTCTTCACACTGACCGGAAGGGACGTCGAGGGATGCGAAAAAGAGGTGTCGGTGACCGTTCCCTCTCTCGCCTCCAGCCTTTCGGCGGGGGACACCGTCCTGATAGACGACGGCAAAGTCAAGCTCACCGTTGAAAATACGGAAGGGCAGGACGTCGTCTGCCGTGTCGTCACCGGCGGGACGGTCAAAAACCACAAGGGAGTCAACGTTCCGAACGTTCACATCGATATGCCCTTCATCAGCGACGCCGACAGGGAGGACCTTCTTTTCGGCATACGCGAGGACGTAGATTTCGTCGCCGCATCCTTCGTCAGCCGCCGCTCCGACGTGGACGAGCTGCGCGCCTTCCTGCGCAAGAACGGAGGCGAGAGCATCCGAATAATATCCAAGATAGAAAATGCCGCCGGCGTCGCGAATTTCGACGAAATTCTCGAAGCATCCGACGGAATAATGGTCGCGAGAGGCGATATGGGCGTCGAGATCGAGTTCGAGCGCATTCCCGGATTACAGAAGACCTTCATACGCCGGACCTGCGCCGCCGGCAAGATGTCGATAACCGCGACTCAGATGCTCGAGTCGATGATCGAAAACACCACGCCCACGAGAGCCGAGATCACCGACGTCGCCAACGCCGTTTTCGACGGAACGAGCGCAATAATGCTTTCGGGTGAAACGGCGATGGGAAAGCATCCCGCCCTCGTCGTAAAAACGATGGCAGGGATCGCGGTCCAGGCGGAAAACGACGCCGCGGAAGTCGATCCGTACGTCGAAACGGCAAGCAGAGAGGTCAGGGAAAATCCGCTGCTCGCAATCTGCGACGCAGCCGTCACCATGGCGAACGATATGCACGCGGGAGCCATCATCGCCTTCTCCACGACCGGACTGACGGCGAGAGGCGTTTCGAGCTTCCGCCCGGCACAGCCGATCATCGCACCGACGCCCGAGATGAAGACGTATCATCAGCTTTCGCTGAGCTGGGGAGTCTACCCCATGCTGACCTACGTTCAGAGTCATTCCGACGCTCTTTTCGAGGTCGCCGTCGAATGCGCGAAAAAGAGCGGCTTCGTGAAGCCCGGAGACCTGGCGGTCGTCACTGCGGGGATACCGGTCGGAAAGGCTGTCGGTACCAATCTGATAAAGCTGCAGCAGATTGATTGAAATAGTTGTCAGTGGGCACTGAGCAGTTGTTAGAGAAGTTGTCAGTGGGCAGTGGCAAGTGAGCAGCGGAATAACCGTCGCGCCCTAAGCCTTCTCCTGGGGGAAGGTAAAGGACGCGGCGATTCTTCGGTTGCCGCTGCCTTTTTTTCTTCAGTCTCTTTTCTCGTCCTGCGTGAGCCGGACGCTTCATTAGCGCCGAAGGCGCGTCTTCACCAGTGCGAAGCACGTCTTCACCAGCGCCGAAGGCGCGTCTTCACTGCG
>CACZSP010000346.1 GCA_902783905.1 uncultured Ruminococcus sp. | reverse complement strand
GGCCTACCGGTCGTTTTTTGAGTACGCGTATCCGCGTATGGAGTATCTCGCCCAAAAAATCGTAAAAAACAGATAATTATCGCCGTTATTTCAAGAAATTTTAAGATTAATCCGGTATAATACAGACGAACATGAAAAGCAGCATCACAGACGGACCGATTTTCGTCCGCAGAAATTCGATAAAGACCCCGCTGATAATGGCGCACCGCGGCGGAAACGTCCTGGCGCCGCAGAATTCGATACCCGCCTTCGAGCGCTCCTGCGCTCTCGGAGTCTGGGCTCTCGAAAGCGATATACGCTTCACGAAAGACGGCGTGCCAGTCTGCATCCACGACGCCGACGTCGACAGGATGACCGACGGCGAGGGGAAGGTATCCTCGTTCACGTACGCGGAGCTGCTTGAATTCAGGATAGACGTCGGAGTTTTTTCCGACAGCCTTCCGAGGGAGCTTCTCCGTATCCCGACGATGGACGAGTATTTCGATATCTGCATGTACTACGGGACGGTACCTTTCATAGAACTGAAGGAGGACGAAGGAACCGACGTCGTCGTACGCGGTCTGCGTAGAAGATCGCTCGAGAGCCACGCCGTCGTGTCTTCGGCAAAATTCGAGCGCCTGGAGGAGACGAGGCGTCTGTCCGACAGTGTGTTCATCCACCATATATTCTCGTCGGAGGAACGCATCCCCGATCTTTGCGAACTGGGCTACGCCGGGCTGTCGTTCAAGATAGCCGATCCCGACGCGGCGCCGCCCGATCTTGTCGGGCGCGTGCACGAAGCCGGGCTCCGTATCTGCCTGCGGGCGGCGGACGATCCGGAAACCGTGAAGAAGATGATTAAAATGGGACTTGACTACCAGCCGTCCAACTGCGTTTTCGGCCTTTGACGGCGGCGGTGAAAGGGTTTTGATATGATTTATATGTTTTTAGCCGAGGGCTTTGAGGAGGTCGAGGCGCTTTCTCCTCTCGATATTCTCCGGCGCGGCGGAGTCGATATCAAGACGGTAGGCATCGGCGGCAGGGAGATCAGGGGATCTCACGGCATCCCGGTCGTCTGCGACCTTGCCGATTCCGAATACGATGCCGCCGGTTTTTCGGGCGTTATCCTTCCGGGCGGAATGCCGGGGACGAACGGCCTCGACGCGTCGGCCGCCGTCGATTCGGCCGTCAGGCGCGCCGCGGGCGAGGGCCTGCCGCTCTGCGCGATCTGCGCGGCTCCGTCGGTCCTCGGGAAAAGAGGACTGCTTGCCGGAAAGCGAGCCGTCTGTTTCCCCGGATTTGAAAAATATCTCACGGGAGCGCGCCTCACCCGCGCAAGAGTCGAGCGGGACGGAAATATCGTGACCGCCGTCGGCATGGGTGCCGCCGTCGAGTTCGGGCTCTGCATTCTTTCGCTGATAAAAGGAGAGGATGCCGGAGAAAAAATGCGCCGTACGATACTTGCTCCGGCTGCAGTCAACGTCTTATGAACGTTTTTTCCCGTATTTCGGGTCTGAAGCGCGGTGAAGGCGCCGGCGAAAAGAAGCCGTACAGGAGAGAACTGACCGCGCCTCTGCTCGTTCTTGCCGTTTTTCTTCTCCTGCGCCTTTCGAATTACGTCGATTCCCGCCTGACACGGGACAACGAAAACGGAGCCGTCGTGCTCCTTCAGCTGCTTATATTCGTTTTCCCCGCCGTTTTTTATCTTATCCTGACGAAAAACACTCTTTCGGGCCTGAGGATACGTCCGATAGGAATAGGGCACCTGTTCATTATGCTGTCGGCGCTCGTCTCGATGATAACGGCGTCTCTTCTTCTCGATCTGACCTGCGGCGGATACGATTCTCTGACCGGCGGGTACGATCTTTACGGGATATTCGTTTCAAAGCCGGAAGGCGGCTTTTCCGACGGGGTGTATCTGGTTCTTGCCTACGCTCTGCTGCCTTCTCTCTGCGAGGAACTGGTGTTCCGCGCCATCCTTTCTTCCGAATATGAAAAGCGTTCGTCGGCGGCCGCGATCATCATGCCGTCTCTCTTTTTCGCGATGCTGCATTTCGATCTCGCCCGCTTCCCCGCCCTCTTCCTTTCTGGAGTCATACTTTCGCTGACCCTTTACGCGACGCGCAGTATTATTGCGCCGCTTGCCGTTCATTTTCTTTACAACCTCGCCGCCGTTTTCGGCAGGCCGTTTTTCCAGACCCTGTACGACCTGGGCGGTGAAAAAATGTTCATTTTCGCGATTTCGGCGCTTTTCCTGCTTTCGGGTTTTCTGTTCTGTTCGGAAGCTGCCCGTCTTTACCGCCATTATTCCGAAAAGAACTATTCATCCTCCTATCGCGATATGGTCCCGCCGTACGAAAAGCCGCGGGACGCGGGGTCTGCCAGCGTTTCGCTGATCTTTTCGTCAAAACACCCGAGACTCGCGGCGACGCTGTCGTCCGTTTTCTCACCTACCGCGCTCGCGTGCTACATCTTTTACGCCGCGGTCATACTGCTGGGGAACTGAATCAAGATGTCATTTTTCAGAAAAAAGAAAAAAAAGACCGGCCGGGAATATTCCCGGGAGGATTACGACCGGGCAATAACCGAGCTTGACGAGGAAAAGGAAGACGACTTTTTCGGAAGAAAAAGCTTCACCGAAACGCAGTCAAGCGTTATGGCGGTCATCAAGGCCGTCGTTTATATCGTTTTCATCATAGTCGTGTCGGGCGCGCTCGCGTATTTCATAATCGACATCTCGAACGACGTTTTCGCTTTCGTCAAGGATGAAGGCGAGCTGACCATCACCATTCCGGAGCGCGTGAACGCCGACAAGCTGGCGGACATTCTTTACGAAGCCGGCGCCATAAAATACCCGGGCGTTTTCAAGCTGTACGCAAAGCTCAAGCACGTGGATTCACGGCCCGAAAGATACGATTTTGTCGCAAAAACTTATGAAAAAGTGTCCAGCCCACGCAATTACGATCAGTGGCTGCTCAGCTTCGGCAAGGACAAAAAGGTCGAGACCGGCTGGATCACCATCCCGGAGGGCTATACCGTCGACCAGATAATCACTCTTTTTACCGAAACCGGTATCGAACTGACCGAAGCAAAGGACGGGCAGACTCATCTGACCGTCGGCACGAAGGAAAGCTGGGCCGAGGCGATAAATTCCTTTGATACAAACGAAAAGTACAAGTTCACCGAAAAATACCCCTATCTTGCCGGGCTTTCCACCGATAACGGCCGTTATTACAAGCTCGAAGGATATCTTTTCCCCGATAAATACAACGTTTACGTAGGGTTCGGTTACGACGAGTATTATTACATCAGCGTGCTTCTTGCCAATTTCGACGCGAAGATCCGCGGGCTCGATCTTGAAAACACCTGCAAAAAAATCGGGATCACGGTGGACCAGGCGCTGATAATCGCGTCGATTATCGAAAAGGAAATATATTACCAGCCGGACGCCGATCTCGTCGCCCAGGTAATATGGAACAGAATCGATCTGTTCAGGCGGGAATCGGACAGCGCGTCGGTCGCCGCCGCCAAGGAAGCGAAGGCGAAGGAACTGTTCGGCAGCGGCGGATGGATGCTCCAGTGCGACTCGACGAACATTTACTCTCTGTCGCACAAAGCGGGAAAGAGGGTCAAGGAACTGACAGAAGCCGACAAGCTGCTGGACGACCCCTACAACAGTTATAAATACGAGGGATTCGTTCCCGGACCGATAGGAAACCCGGGATTCAACGCCATCAGCTGCGCCGTCAGCCCGCAGGAGGAAAAGGATCCGGATACCGAAAGGGTTCTTTCGATAGCCGAAAGATCATATTTCTTCATTACCGACGCCGACAATTACGTCAGAGTGTCCTCAGACGCCGCGACCCACGAGCGTCTTGCCAGAGAAAGACGCGAAGAACTCGAACGCAGAGGCGTTCGCTGATATCCGAAGATGAAACCGGGAAAAGTTCTTATTATCAACGCGGTTGTGATCGGGGCAATGCTTCTTTTCACCGCATTCGCCGCGCTCGACACTTTCGTCATTCCTCATACGTATATGTCCGGCGTCAACAAAACGCCGGAAGGGACCGTTCAGACCGCGGAAATCGCGACCGACGTCGATGACACCGAGCCGTCACCCGAAGCAACGACGGCCCCCGCGGCGCAACAAACCGTTCCTGCGGTAACCGACGGTCCCGTTTCCGACGCGACTCATTACAGCGACGGCAGGATCACGATCGAACTGAAACAGTACCGCGAATACGACACAGATATTTACGTAGCCGATATAAGACTTTCTTCTCTCGATTACTTCAAGACCGCTTTCGCCTACAACACATACGGAAGGAATATATCCCAGAAGACCTCCGATCTGGCCGCCGCCAACGGAGCGATACTTGCGGTCAACGGCGATTTTTACGGCTCGAG
>CACZSP010000345.1 GCA_902783905.1 uncultured Ruminococcus sp. | reverse complement strand
TCCTTCGCGCTCTCTTCCGCCATCAGCTGGATAACGGCTCCGCTCATGCTCTTGTCGGACGCGTCGAAGGGGATGCAGTACATCGAGTGCGGGAATCCGACGGCGGTGTAGTATTCTTTCTGGTCGGCGTTGTATTTCGGTGCGCAGAGAATGCTGTAATCGAAATCCGAAACGTTCAGATGATTCTGAAGTATCGCGCCGTCTATTACGTAGAGGAGGGATTTCCCGTCTCTCATATAAGAGGACTGACCGTTATCGGTGTTGAAGTATGCGTCGTTGCTCTTGAGCAGCTTCTGAATCCTGTCGATGATATCTAGCGACGCGTCACAGGTGACGTCTTCCGAAATCACTGCTTTGCCGTCCGGGTTTATCTCGACGTACTTGAGCCCGGCGCCGATATAGAATATGTCGAGTCTCGGGTGCGAGACGGTGAATAGTCCGAAGGAGTCGGTGGGTTCCTTCGTACCGATCGGATCGAAGTCCACGTAGGCGTCCTTTGTAAGTTCAAGAAGATAATCGAGGGTCCATTCTCCGTTAAGGGCTTTTTCCTGGACTCCGTCAATTTTTCTGTCTTTGGCGATTTCGTTGTTTATCGCCATGAACATCATCTGATACAGTAAGCTGGTCGCTATGTCGCCGGATGAGAAGTAAAGCTTCCCTCCGATGGTGTTGAGCTTTACAAGGCTGGCTGGCCAGCAGTCGGCGGTAAAATCAAGATGATCGACCGAGAGCATATTGGTCAGTACGCCGTTCATCATAAGCAGAGACGCGGATCTGGTGTAGCAGGCGAGGGCGTCGTATTCACCGCCTCCGCCCTTGATGGAGTTGGAAACATTGGAGCAGAAAGTCTGGAAAGTCGAACTGTTGCCTGCTTCATACGTGAATTTCAGGGTGACTCCCAGCTTTTCCTCTGTGTTCGCGTTGCGTCTGAAAACAGCCGACTGTATCATGTCGCCGGTGCCTTCTTCACCTTCGTATTCGATTATGCTCTGTTTCCACGCGTAAAAATTGAAATCGGTGTTGTTGAAATTGAGCTCCTCGAACCATTTTGCTTCGGTTGTCGCTTCCTCCGTTCCGGAGACGGACGGGTCGTCGGTTACGGCCGCGGAGGGCGTCGTTATCTCTTTGGTGCCGTCCGAGCCTGAGCTGTTTGAGCAGGAAGTGAGGACGGGGAGCAGGAGAGCGGCGCAGACCGTAATCAGTACAAGGATGACCGATAAAGGTTTTCTTTTCATAGCGAACCTCTTTTCATTTATTATTATAATTATATCACAAACCGGGAAAAAATCCAACAGAAACTTTTCGGTCCGGCCGTCCCGAACGTGCAACATACCGCCGCCGTTATCTTTTCCTTGACAGCGGCGTACTTATGTAGTATAATATTACCCGCCGGTGAAAAACCGGATTATATATCTACCCGTGGCTCAGCTGGATAGCGCGCAAGACTCCGACTCTTGAGGTCGCAGGTTCGAATCCTGTCGGGTAGGCGGAGAACGGGGAGGGCGTAGCTCTCCCCGTTCTCCGCCTAAATCTGAGCAAGCCGGACGAAGGACCCGAATTTTCGCGAAGGCGAAAATTCAATGTCCGGCGACAGAAACGAAACGAAAAAGCAGACGCCCTGCGCCGGACTGTTCGCCATCCTGTCGGGTAGGCGGAGAACGGGGAGGGCATAGCTCTCCCCGTTCTCCGCCTAAATCTGAGCAAGCCGGACGAAGGCCCCGAATTTTCGCGAAAACGAAAACAAAAAAGTTCTTCGCATTTATGTGTGTTTAAAAAACCGAAATAAATATTGACCGTGAGTTGAAAGTAGGGGAGGACCTTTACGGTCCTCCCGCAAATAAACGTATGCGCATTCTGAAACGTTCGGAACGCCGTACAATCGGCGGCACGAACGGTTGCGAAATCAGAACCGTTCCTCCCCTACGGGTGGGTTTCAATAGTCTGACTTGCATTTGCCAAACACACGGTATTATGAAGAGTCCAAAAAAGGAATGTTATGAGCAGTCTCAAATTTAAATACGTCCGCATCCAGGGCAAGGAGATCGCCCGGAACACCATGTACGCCAAAGGCATTTTCAGCATGTGCCTGCAGCTGATAAAAAACGACGTGATGGATGAGGAGGACGCGTCCCTTTTCAGGGAGATCGACGGATGGTTTGCCGAGAATCTGCCGTGGCCTCCCCAGTGCAGAAGACAGGAGCCGGTCGTCTGCTGGTTCAAGACGGAAAACTCGGACGAGATGCTGAAGATGATCCGCCCGGTCCTCTGGCTCCTTGAAAAATATCACCATCCTTATTTTCTCGTATATACGAACGACCCCGGAGAGATCGTTTACGAGGATCATTATCAGGTCGCCGCGAAGACCGACGGTTTTATTCAGATCGACGACGTTCAGCCCTCCTGGTCGCCGCCCGAGGAGTTTTTTGAACCGGCTCCGGAAAAAGGAACGGAGACAAAATGAAAAAAATAAAGATGATCGCGGCGCTGCTTCTCGCAGCGCTCACGGCTTCATGCGCCGGCGGAGTACCCGAAACGACCACCGCCGTGACGGATCCCGCGCAGGA
>CACZSP010000344.1 GCA_902783905.1 uncultured Ruminococcus sp. | reverse complement strand
TTTTTGATCTCCCGCACGGGAAGGCCCTCATACTCTTCGGGAATAACAACAACGCCGTCCGTGCAGTTGCCGATACCGGCCAGAACGACAAATGATCCGGTATTGTCCTTTCTCAGGTTCAACCCTTCCGACGCGCGCGTTTCGACGGCGGCGGCTTCGGTCTGCGCGGATCCGGCGGCGCTGTCTTCGTCCGTGCCGCCGGCAGGGTATCTGCCGATATCCGCGCAGGACGTCATAACCGTGACCGCGGCAACGATCCACGCGCAAAAAGACGCGATTTTTCTTTTCATTACACTCTGCTCTTTTCCGAATCAGTTAAGGCAACGCCGCACGATCCGAACGCGCCGCAAAAGCGGCGTCGTTCGGAGTGTTTCTTTTCAACAGACTGCAGGTCAGTCGATAACTCTGATCTTTCCTATCAGCGGAAGCTCGGTCTTCCTTCCGGTCAGAGCGCCGACGGCTCCGATGACAGAGAAGACGAAGCAGGCAAGAAGGATCGCCCCTTCGATGCAGCCGAGAACCGTCTGGAGGATCGGAACCGGGATGGCGCGCAGGATGCCGAAGGAGGTCGTCGTCAGTATTTCGATGAAGGCGAGAACAAGTCCCTGATTGCAGTGGAATCTGGCAAATTCGGAATTGTGCTCTTCGATCATCGGAACCACGACGAGCCAGGAAAGGTAGGCAAACGCGTAGATAAGGCGGGACCGTCTGCGCGGCTGCGGCTTTTCCTCAGCCACCGGATCCTCGAATTCGACCGTCGCTACCCCGCAGTCTGGGCATTCGGTCACTTCGTCCGGGAAAAACTTCCCGCATTGCGGACACTGTTTCATATCGATACCTCTTTCCCGGGAGAACGCTCGCGTTCTTCCGGATTTAAAAATATATTTTTTATTCTTTTTCTTTGACGCCGTAGTAGTCGATCCTGCGCGTGCGGTCGAAGACCGGCGGATAGACGTTTTCTTCCGGACCTATGCCGCAGAGACGGCATACCTCCCGGTGGCAGCGCCGGAGAAGATCCTCCTCGCGCTCCTTCCGGGCGAGAGTCGGGTCGGGATAGACCGGCTCGCCGATATTCAGCGTGAAGAGCGCCTTCTGACGGAAAACGTTTCTTCTGATCCATCCGGGACGCCTGTAGGAAAAGCCGAGAGGGATCACAGGCCTTTCAAGCCGGCAGGAGAAATACGCGATACCGCGCTTGAAGGGACGTACCGGTCTGTAGTATTCCCACATGCTTCCTTCGGCGTATATATGGAGCCATCCGCCCCCCGACACGAAGTTTTTTACCGCCGCCAGCATGGCTGCGGTCGCCTTCGGACTGCCCTCCGGCACGGGGATGCCGCCCACAGAGCGTATCATCTTCCCGTTTTCACCTCTGATATTGGGCGCCCAGACAAGCACCTTCGGAACGTTCGGGCGAACGGCGAAGGCGACTGCGAGGAAATCCCACAGGTGAACGTGGTTCGCGCAGGATATCACGCCGTTTTTTATCTCTTGGCGGTGTTTTTTCAGGTTTTCCCGCCCGCGGACCAGAAGTCCGAGGCGCAGGCGCATAACGGGAAAAGCGACGGCGTACAAAAGCGCTCTGACGGCGCCGCGTATGAACCGGGCGCGTCGGGAACCGTCGATATACGGATAGTCGGCGTCGAAAACCGTTCCGTCGTTCTTTTTTACCACCAGATAGTGCTCGTCGGTAAATTCCCCGAACGGGTATTCGGTCGGCATCGGATCGAAGCTTTCCGGAAGTTCTTTTTTTCTTTTCATAATCTAAACCTTCTCCGCCAGCGTCGCCCAGAAGGAGGGCGCGTTGTGCTCGTGGAGAAATCCTTCGCCGTTGGTGTCGTCGTATACGTCCCTTATCGTAAGGCCGGCACGGATCTGTCCTCCGATCTGCTCGGATATGCCGTGTGAAAACTCCATCCCCTCGCCGTGCTCCTCCAGATACGCGCGCTTTGCCGGATCCGACAGCGGGTCGTAGGGAAGTACGTTCACGACCCGGGATTCGTCCTCTTCAAAAAGGAAATTGATCCCGCTGTCAAGCCCGGCAAGCAGCCTGCCTCCGGATTTCAGGATCCTCGCGCACTCCCGCCAGACCGGCTCGACCTCCCGTATATAGCAGTTGGAAACGGGATGAAATATCAGATCGAAAAAGCCGTCGGAAAAAGGCAAGGGTTTCGTCATATCGGCTCTGATCGCACGTATTTCATAGCCTTCGCGCTTCGCGACGAAGATCTCCGACGCGATCTGACGGGCGGAAAAGTCCAGCACCCAGCACTCGGCTCCCATCGCGGCAAAGACCGGCATCTGCTGTCCTCCGCCCGACGCGAGTCCGAGGACGCGCTTCCCGCGCACCTCTCCGATCCACTC
>CACZSP010000343.1 GCA_902783905.1 uncultured Ruminococcus sp. | reverse complement strand
GGTCCCGTTTGCCCACCGCGGACTGTGGGGAAGGGACGAGGCGGTCGAAAACACCATGTCGGCCTTCCGCGCCGCCGAAAGATGCGGCTACGGCATCGAGCTTGACGTCCGGCTGACGTCGGACGGTGAGATCGCCGTTTTCCACGACGAGACTCTCGACAGGCTGTGCGCAAGGCCCGAAAAGGTTTCGGAACTCACCGGTTCCGAACTGAGCTGGGTGGATATTCACGGGACCTACGACCGCATCCCGATGTTCGAGGACGTGCTGGCTTCGGTCGGCCACGACGTGCCGCTGCTCATCGAGCTGAAAGGCACCGATACCGCCCTCTGCGAAAAGGTGGCGAAGATGCTCGACGGCTACGACGGATATTTCGCCGTTCAGTCCTTCAATCCCTTTCTTATGAACTGGTTCAGGAAGGAAAGGCCGCGCTTCCTCCGCGGGCAGCTGACGGCGACCTTTTCCGAACTGAAGAAAACTCCTTTTTTCGGAAGAGTTGTCTGTTCCTCGATGATGTTCAACTTCCTCTCGAAGCCCGATTTCATCTCCTGCAGCCTGCGGGCGCGCAAAAGACTTCCGGCGCTCGTCTGCCTCGGGCTCTATCATTCCCCGCAGTTTGTCTGGACGGTTGAATCGAAGAAAGACTTCGACGACGTGAAGGCGTCGGGAGCCGTCCCGATTTTCCAGAAAATTCTTCCCGAAACCAGATAACGGCTTTTCAATGAAAGACAATTACGACAACATACAGACGGAGAAACCGAATCCCCGCTCGGCCGGTATCGACCGCATGACTCCCGCCGAACAGGTAAGGGTGATGCTTGACGAGAACCGGGCGGTCGACGAGGCCCTGCGCGAAGCGTCGGGAGAGATCACCGCCGCCGTCGAGCTTATAAGCGAAAGGATGCGGGCCGGAGGCGATTTGATTTACGTCGGCGCCGGCACGTCCGGCAGGCTCGGAATCATCGACGCGGCAGAATGCCCGCCGACCTTCGGCGTTGACCCCGGCCTTGTCCGCGGGATTATCGCAGGCGGCGACGGAGCCGTTTTCCGTTCCGCCGAAGGAGCCGAGGACAGCTTTGAAGGCGGGATGAACGCGATCGACGCGGCGGGGGTGAAATCCTCCGACGTCGTCGTCGGAATATCCGCGTCCGGGCGGGCCCCCTACGTGCTCGGAGCGCTCTCGCGGGCGGGGATAATCGGCGCCGCCACCGTCGGAGTCTGCTGCAGTCCCGGTTCCGCGATGGCTGAAAAGGGCCTGTGCGACGTCTGCGTGACCGCCGCCACGGGGCCCGAGGTGATAGCCGGATCGACGAGGCTGAAAGCCGGGACCGCCACAAAGATAATCCTGAATATTTTTTCCACCTGCGCCATGATCAACACCGGCAGAGTCCGCGGAAACCTTATGATAAACGTGCGTCCGTCAAACGAAAAACTTCGAGAGCGTGCGGTGAGGATGATAGTGTCCGTCGCCGGCTGTTCCGCGGAGAAGGCGGCCGCCGCTCTCGACTCCGCGGGTGACGTTCCCGGAGCGCTGTCGCTGCTTGAAGTGAAAAATGCCGACGGTAAAAACTGAATCCGGGACGGCAGGCGGAGCCGGCACTCCGCGCAGGCGTTTCTCCGCCGTCCTTCTCGTTTTTCTTCTGATCTGTTCTCTCATCGCGTCGCTGTCATCCGCCGCCGTCTATTTTTCCTGCGTTTTCCTCCGTACCGACGGCTCCGCGGTCAGGATAGTGTGGTCGGTTTTCTGCCTGTTTATGACCCTTTCCGCCTATTCCTTTACGGTTGCCGGACTGCTTGTCAACCGGTTTGCCGCGAGGCTGTTCGGAGCATGGCAGGATCTGATCTCGGCCGGGACGGTCGTTCTCGGAGCTGTCTCGCTTCTTATCCGCATGATCCCCGCCGTTTCCGGCAACGCCGCCGCGTTTACCCTTCTTACCGTCATCCTCGTCATCCTTCCTCCGATACCGGCGCTGACCGGGATTGCCGACCTTATAAAAAAACAACGGAGCCGGGCCACCCGCGAAGGGGCGCCCGCCCGCCGGAAAGGTAAATAATGATGAAATCGAAATTCATTGTCATGACTGCGGTTCTGCTTGCCGCCCTTCTCCTTTTCGCGTCCTGCGCGTCACCCGCGGTCGACGCCGACGGATCGGGCACTCCCGAAGCCACCCAGGCGTCGCTGCCCGTCGCCACCGACGAGCAGACGGAGCCCCCCGTGACCGACGATCCCGCCTGGTCGTATGAT
>CACZSP010000342.1 GCA_902783905.1 uncultured Ruminococcus sp. | reverse complement strand
CAGTATATCACCGGCGGCAGCATGATAATTCTTCTTGCCTTTATGGCGTTCATTACCGTAAAGGATATCATTCACCTGTTCTGATGAGAAAAATTACAAGACAAGTAACCGTCGGACGGGTCGCGATAGGCGGCGGAAGTCGGATCCCGGTCCAGTCCATGACGAATACCGATACCCGGGACGCAGGCGCCACCGTCGCCCAGATAAAAAAACTGACGGCCGCCGGATGCGATATCGTCCGTCTCGCCGTTCCCGACGCCGAAGCAGCGGAAAGCTTCGGAAAGATCCGTGAAGCGCTTCCCGATATACCGCTTGTCGCGGATATTCATTTCGACTACCGTCTTGCCGTCGCCTGTGCCGAGCGCGGAGCCGACAAGATCAGGATCAACCCCGGCAACATCGGAAGCGCCGACAGGGTGCGCGCCGTTGCCGGTGCCTGTTCGAAGCGGGGTATCCCGATAAGAATAGGAGTCAACGGCGGCTCGCTTGAAAAGGAACTGCTTGCAAAATACGGCTCTCCGACCCCGGAGGCGCTTGTCGAAAGCGCCGTTTTGCAGGCGCAAATGCTTGAAAGATTCGATTTTAACGACGTGGTGATTTCCGTCAAGTCGTCCTCCGTCGCCTCCGCCGTGACGGCGAACAGACTGCTCTCGGAACGCACCGACTACCCTTTGCATATCGGAGTGACCGAGGCGGGTACACGCCGCGCCGGAATAATCAAAAACGCCGCGCTCATCGGCACACTGTATTCGGAAGGCATCGGAGACACCGTGCGGGTGTCGCTCACCGACGACCCCTGCGAGGAGGTGCGGGCGGCGAGAGACATTCTGCGCTCTCTCGGGGCCGAAGGCTTTTCGGGAATGAACATCGTGTCCTGCCCGACCTGCGGACGCACGCAGATCGATCTCATCCCTCTCGCCGGCGCCTTTGAAAAGGCGGCGGAGGAGGAGGGGATAACCGGTCTTCCGATAACCGTCGCCCTTATGGGATGCGTCGTGAACGGCCCGGGAGAGGCGCGCGAAGCCGACGTCGGAATCGCCGGCGGAAAGGGAGAGGCCCTTCTTTTCTGCCGCGGCAAGACCGTCGGGAAGATCCCCGAGGACAGGATCATCCCGGAACTGATAAGATATATCAAAGAGAATTTCAGAGAATCCGAATGAAAAAGACGATCAGAGAAATCTTCAGCCGGTACGTCCCGTCATCCGCCTGCGCCGCTTTTGCCGACGACGCGGCGGATCCGGTCGTTTCGAGGTCGAAGCTGGTAAAAAACAGATACGAGATCGCCGTTCACCCTTCGCGTCTTTGGGATAAAAAGACGGTAAGGCAGGCAGAGGCGGAGATAGCGGCGGCGTACGAATCGCAGTACTCCGTCCGTTTCGTGACCGTTTACGACGCGGCTTTGATCGACTGCGCCTATCTCGCGGATCTGATAGCCGATGCGGGAACGTCGGGACTTCTTCCCGGCGGTTTTTTTGCCGACTGCGAGGTTTCGTCCGACGCCTTCGGAAAAGGTTACGTGGTTTCGGTCCCGTTCGGTGCCGGGTCCATCGATTTCCTCTCCATGCGCCGCGCCGAAAGTACCGTCTCTTCACTGATCAAGACCGAGTTCGGTATAGACTGTCCGGTTCAGATAAGGGAGATGGAGGAATACGTGCCCTACTCCGAAAGCGAGGAGATGAAGGGTTTTATTTCCGATCTTGACAGCCTCTGCGCGCAGTCGCTTGCCGAGTATGAGCGCAGCGGTCTCGTCACCGAGGCGGAGGCAAAGGAAGAACCGGCAGCCCCCGAATACAAACGGCTCTGGTCCGCATTCGATCCCGACGCGGTCGCCGTGACCGAGGACGGGATCTGCTCGATAGGAAGATCCGAATTTGATATTTCTTCTCCCTCTTTCGTTTTCGGAGAAGCCGAAAAGCCGGATCCACTGTCGATATCCTCAGTCAGGGGAGCGAAGCGGGACTGCTGCTTCGTCGGAACAGTTTCCGGCCTCCAGTGCGACACCAGAGGAAGAAACAATCCGAACTTTTACCTCTCCTTCGGCCTTTTCGACGGCAACGCGTCGATAGCGGTAAGATTCCAGCCGGCTCCGGAGGAGGAGGCGAAAGCGAACGCCGCCCTCTTTTCCGACGGGATGTGCGCCGTCGTCTTCGGAGACGTGAAAAAAGACACGAAATCGGGAGAGCTTTTCTGCGTGCCGCGTGCGGTCGCGGAAGCGAAAAAGCTGGCGAGGACCGACCGCGCGCCGAAAAAACGCGTGGAGCTGCATCTTCACTCCTCGATGTCGGCGATGGACGCCATGACGCAGCCGGGGGATATCGTCAAAACCGCAATGAAATGGGGAATGAACGCCGTCGCCGTGACCGATCACGGAAACGTTCAGGCCTTCCCCGACATAATGATCGCCCTTGACAAAAAATACAAGGATTCCGGCGTTCCGGAAGACGAGCGGTTCAAGCCGATATACGGGATGGAGGCGTATTTCGTCAACGATACCGCCAGCCCCCTGGAGGGCGGATTCGACGGCGGATTCGACGCGCCTACCGTCATTTTCGACCTGGAAACCACCGGCTTTTCGGCGATAAACAACAAGATCATCGAGATCGGCGCCGTAAAAACGGTCAACGGAGAAGTGACCGATCGCTTTTCGAGCTTCGTCGATCCCGGCATACCGATCCCCGCGGAGATCACCGCCGTGACCTCGATCACCGACAAAGACGTCGCCGGGGCTCCGAGAATCTCGCAGATACTTCCCGATTTTATGAAGTTCATCGACGGCTGCCTGCTCGTCGCGCACAACGCCGATTTCGACACCGGCTTCATCCGCGAGGCGTGCAGGATAGAGGGACTGCCATTCGACAATCCCTACCTCGATACCGTCGCCCTTTCGCGTTTTCTCAATCCCGAACTGTCCAATCACAAGCTGGACACTCTGGCGGAATACTTTTCTCTCGGGGATTTCAATCATCACCGCGCCGTCGACGACGCCGAAATGCTTTCGCTGATTTACGCCCGGATGATCGAAAAACTCCGGAAGTACGATATTCCGGATTTTGCCGCCATGAACGCCGAGATCGCCGGAAAGTCCGACCCGAAAAACCTCAAGTCCTATCATACAATAATTCTCGTCAGGGATCAGAAGGGTATGAAAAATCTCTACCGGCTGATCTCCGAGAGTTATCTCAAATACTATTACCGCAATCCGAGAATACCAAAGACCTCGCTCGACAGATACCGGGACGGGCTGATAATCGGCAGCGCCTGCTCGGCCGGAGAGCTGTTCACGGCGATACTCGAAAACCGTCCCGAGAGGGAGATCGAGGAGATAGCGTCGTACTACGACTATCTTGAGATACAGCCGGCAGGCAACGACGCCTATCTGATCGAAGAGGATCGCGTTGACGGGATCGAAGGTATAAGAGCGATCACCAAAAAAATAGTCGAACTGGGCGAAAAGCTCGGAAAGCCGGTCGTCGCCACCTCCGACTCGCACTTTATCGATCCGGAGGACGAGCTTTACCGGCGCATACTGAGAGTGGGCCAGAAATTCAAGGACGCCGACAGGGTTGAGCCGCTTTATCTTCGGACGACAGGTGAGATGCTTGACGAATTTTCCTGGCTCGGTGAAAAAAAGGCGTACGAGGTAGTCGTCGAAAACACCAATCTGATTGCGGATATGATCGGACGCCCGCGCCCCATACCCAAGGGTACCTATACGCCCCGTCTCGAAGGATCCGACGAGGAGCTTTCGGAAAAATGCTGGGGAAGAGCGAGAGCAACCTACGGGGACGTGCTGCCCGAAGTCGTCGAAAACCGGCTTAAGACCGAGCTGGGTTCGATAATCAAAAACGGTTTCGCCGTCCTTTACGTCATTGCGGAAAGACTTGTCAATTTCAGCGAAAGCGAGGGGTATCTCGTCGGTTCCCGAGGATCGGTCGGATCGTCCTTCACAGCCACGATGGGAGGAATATCCGAGGTCAATCCGCTTCCCCCTCACTACTACTGCAAGAAGTGCCGCTTCAGCGACTTTTCGAATATCGGACGTGCGGGATCGGGATTCGATCTTCCCGACGCTTTCTGCCCGGTGTGCGGATCAAAACTCGAGCCGGACGGACAGGACATACCCTTCGAGACCTTCCTCGGATTCAAAGGGGAAAAGTCGCCCGACATCGATCTGAACTTCTCGGGAGACGTCCAGGCGAAGGTCCATAAATTCACCGAGGATCTGTTCGGCGCAGAAAACGTTTTCAAGGCGGGCACGCTTTCGACTCTTGCCGACAAAACGGCTTTCGGGTACGTTATGAAGTATTTCGAGGGCAAGGGCGTCATGCCGCCGCGCGCCGAGATAGACAGGATCGTGTCGCGCTGCATGGGCGTGAAAAAGACGACGGGTCAGCACCCGGGAGGTATTATCGTCGTTCCCCGCGACAGGGAAGTTTACGATTTCACTCCCGTTCAGCATCCGGCGGACGATCCGAAAAAGGATATCGTCACGACTCACTACGCTTTCTCCTACCTTCACGACACCATCCTGAAGCTCGACGAGCTGGGACACGATATTCCCACCAAATACAAATATCTTGAAAGATACAGCGGCATTCCGGTGACAGACGTCGCCATGAACGACCGCACCGTTTACGAGCTCTTCGAATCCACCGAACCGCTGGGCATCCCCCAGCTCGACAGGGAGGATCAGAGGACCCGGGTGCTCGGTCTCAAGACGGGGACCCTCGGCATACCCGAAATGGGCACGTCGTTTATCCAGCAGGTGCTTATCGACGCGAAGCCGAAGAACTTTGCCGATCTTATGCAGATCTCCGGCCTGACGCACGGGACCGACGTCTGGCTCGGAAACGCGCAGGATCTGATAAAGCAGGGAATATGCACGATTTCCGAAGTCGTCGGCACCCGGGACGGTATCATGCTCGACCTTATCCGGTACGGCGTCGAAAAATCGATGGCGTTCCAGATAATGGAAAAGGTCAGGAAAAACAAGAAGGGCGAGCGCCTTCCCGACGAGATGTACGAAGCCATGCGCGCGGCGAAAGTGCCCGAATGGTATATCGGTTCGCTCCAGAAGATCAAATACATGTTCCCGAAGGCGCACGCCGCCGCGTACGTCATGTCGGCCGTGCGGCTTGCCTGGTACAAGGTCCACAAACCGGTCGAATACTATTCGGCGATGTTTTCGGTGGCTCCCGACGGCTTCGACGGAGCCGCAGCGGCAAGAGGCCAGAGGGCGGTGGAGGCCGAGCTTATGCGTATAGACAAGCTGGGCAAGGACGCGACGGCCAAGGAGCAGAAAACGGCGAGCACGATGCAGCTTGCCAACGAGTGTCTGCTGCGCGGGATAAGGTTCCTGCAGGTCGACCTGACAAAGTCGGACTCGAAGGCATTCCTTCCCGAAAACGGAAACATCCGTATGCCGTTCTCGGCACTGTCGGGCGTCGGGGAGGCGGCGGCTCAGTCGATCGTCGAGGAGAGGGAAAAGGAACCCTTCCTTTCGGTCGACGACCTTCGCGAGAGGGCAAAGCTGAACAAAAGCGTCATCGAGGTGCTTCGCTCAAACGGCGCGCTCGGCGGGCTTTCCGAGTCGGATCAGCTGTCGATGTTCGATATTCTGTGATGATATTCGTTGAAACTTGAATATATTCAGCGTTGCGACGAAAATATCGCTGTAACGCTGAATATTTTTTCAAACAGCGGCTTGACAACCGGTCTTATCGGGTGTATAATATTACTTATGTTATTTCTCATCTGAACGGAGCATTGCAATTATGGAAAAGAAAGAGATCAAAAAGGTGGTTCTCGCCTATTCCGGAGGACTCGACACCTCCATCATCATCCCGTGGCTGAAGGAAAACTACAACGGCTGCGAGGTCATCGCGGTATCCGGCAACGTCGGACAGGGCGACGAGCTGGAAGGCCTTGAGGAAAAAGCGCTGAAGACGGGTGCGTCGAAGCTGTATATATGCGACCTGACCGACGAATTCGTCGACGATTTCATAATCCCCACGATGAAGGCGGGGGCGGTGTACGAGGATTATCTTCTCGGCACCTCTTTCGCGCGTCCGGTCATCGCGAAAAAACTCGCCGAGATAGCGCTCGCCGAGGGGGCCGACGCCATCGCGCACGGCTGTACCGGGAAGGGAAACGACCAGGTCAGGTTCGAGCTTACCATCAAACATTTCGCACCGGATATGAAGATCATCGCCCCCTGGAGGGAGTGGAGCATACGCTCGCGCGACGAGGAAATCGACTACGCCGAGGCGCACAACGTTCCGCTCCGCATCACCCGCGAGACCAATTATTCGAAGGACAAGAACCTCTGGCATCTGTCCCACGAGGGACTCGATCTCGAGGACGCCGGCAACGAGCCGCAGTACGAAAAGCCGGGCTTCCTTGAAATGGGAGTCTCGCCCGCCGCGGCGCCCGACGAACCCGAATACGTCGAACTGGAATTCGAAAAGGGAATTCCGGTTTCGCTGAACGGGACGCGCATGACGCCCAAGGAGATCATACTGAAGCTCAACGAAGCCGGCGGGAGGAACGGTATCGGACTGCTCGACATAATCGAAAACCGTCTCGTCGGAATGAAATGCCGCGGCGTTTACGAGACTCCGGGCGGCGAGATCCTTTATTTCGCCCACAAATATCTCGAGACGCTGACTCTCGACAAGATGACGGCCCACGAAAAGCAGAGACTTTCGATCACGTTTGCCGAGCTGGTCTACAACGGACAGTGGTACACGCCTCTGCGCGAGGCGCTTTCGGCCTTCGTCGACTCGACTCAGCGCAACGTAACCGGCAAGGTCCGGCTGAAGCTGTACAAGGGCAATATCGTAAAGGCGGGCGTCTGGTCGGATTACGCCCTTTATTCCGAGGAGCTCGCGACCTTCGGAAAGGACGAGGTCTACAATCAGGCGGACGCCGCCGGGTTCATCAACCTTTACGGACTTCCGATCAAGGTCGCGGCGCAGGTCGACGCGGCGCTTGCGGAGAAGAATAAATGAGCGCAAAGCTCTGGGAGGGACGGACCGACGGAGTCACGTCCGCGGCCGCAGAAGCCTTTAATTCCTCGATACCGTTCGACAGCCGGATGTACCGTGAGGATATCGAGGGCAGCATGGCTCACGCACGGATGCTCGCGCGCTGCGGGATAATATCGGACGTCGACTGCTCGGCGATAACCGCCGGTCTGCAGGGTATTCACGACGATATCGAATCGGGAAAGCTCGAAATCGATTCCAAAGCGGAGGACATTCATTCATTCGTCGAACAGACGCTGACCGGGAGGATCGGAGAGGCGGGGAAGAAGCTTCACACCGCCCGCAGCCGTAACGATCAGGTCGCTCTCGATTTACGGATGTATCTGCGCCGCCGCGCGTCAGGGATACGCCAAAGGCTGCTCGGAGTGTGCGGCGCCCTGGCCGGCAAGGCCGAAGAGTATTATGACGCAGTCATGCCCGGATAT
>CACZSP010000341.1 GCA_902783905.1 uncultured Ruminococcus sp. | reverse complement strand
GGACGTCTCCTTCCTTCAGGACAGATATCTCACCTGCTGGGCTCCGGTATCCGGCAGAACCGACTCCGTCCGCGCGACGAACGCCGGCATATCGGCACTCTTCTTCGATTCGCCCGCGTCCGATATCCCGGATGTCGACGCGCTCTTCCCGATCAACACCCTGACGCGCTCGCCGAACGTTATCGGACACCGCGGAGTTCCATCGCTGGCGCAGGAAAATTCGGTCGCCGGCTCGGCACAAGCTTTCGAACTCGGGGCTTCGATGGTCGAAAACGACATACATCTTTCAAGCGACGGCGTGCTTGTCGTCATGCACGACGCGACGATAGACCGCACGACCGACGGCACCGGGAACATCGGACAGATGACGTTAAAGCAGATATCGAAGTTCAGAATCGTTTCGAACTCCTCCGCCGATCCCGAGCCGATCCCTACGCTCGAGGACTATTTCAAGGAATTCTGCCACGGAGAAAAGATCGTTATCGAGCTGAAGGACAATTCGACGGCGCCGGCGCAGCCGCTTGCGGATCTGATAAAGCAGTACGGTATGGAGAAGAATATCGTGGTGATTTCCTTCTACGAAAGTCCGATAAACGCCCTGCGTCAGATAATGCCCGGAGTCCCGGCGGCATATCTCAACAGCTCTATCGCGCCCGATGAAAGCAAAGTCCTGACTACACTCTACTCGGTGATGGACAAAATCCAGCCGCTGGGAACCGTCTACAGCCCGAGCTACGCCAAGGGCGCGCTCGGAATGAAAACGATTCGCGCCTTCATGCTCCGCGGCGTATCGACCTGGATCTGGACGGTAAACGACAGGACCGCTTTCGACACCTATTTCATCAACGGAGTCCGCGGCATTACAACCAACTACAGCCAGTGGGTCAGCGACTATTATAAATCTCTCGACCTCGAAACGCGGGACGACGGCGGAATCAGGATAACCGCGACGACCTACGCCGGCGAAACGAAAGACGTAACGTCCGCCGTGTCAGCCGTTACCGTCGAAGGAGCCGACGGCCTCGCGTTCGACCCGGAAACCGGATTTTTCACCGGCGACTGCGACACGGCAAAGGTATTCTTCACCTTAACCTCCGAAACCTCTTCCGCTTCAAAATACTCGCTCGTCACCGAGCTTTCGACGGTAAAAGTCGTTCGCCCCGCCGTTGCGACGGAAATTACCGAACCCGAAAGCACCGCGGCGGAAACGGCTCCCGTGACCGAGACAACGACCGAGGCCGCCCCCGCCCGCGGATGCGGCTCGATGTCGCTCCTCCCCGCTATCGCGCTCCTTCCCGCGGCGATATTTGCGATCAGAAAAAAGAAAGGAACAAGATAAAATGACGCATCCCGTGATCGAAATAAAAATTAAAGACCTGGGCGTTATGACAGCCGAGCTTTTCCCCGAATACGCCCCCGCCACCGTGAAGAATTTTCTGTCGCTGATCGACGGGGAGTTTTTCGACGGACTCATCTTCCACCGCGTAATCAAAGGATTCATGATCCAGGGCGGCGGATACCGGCCGGATTTTTCCGAAACCGACGCCGAACCGATCCGCGGAGAGTTCGCGATGAACGGTTATCCGCAGAATACGCTTAAGCACAAGAGAGGCGTCCTTTCGATGGCAAGGACCTCGGATCCCGATTCGGCTTCCTCCCAGTTTTTCATCATGCACCGTGACGCGCCGCATCTCGACGCCCAGTACGCGGCATTCGGTATTCTCACCGACGGATTCGACGTTCTCGACGCGATAGCGTCGGCCAAAACCGGCAGGTACGGATACTTTTCCGACGTCCCGCGCGAGCCGGTGATTATTGAGTCGATCAGGAGAAAGAACTGATATGCAACAATAAAAAGAGCTGCCTTATTCCCCGATTTCCTTCGAGGTTTTTGGCAGCCCTTTTTTGAATTGACGCTTTCATGCCCCGCAGGGCAATTCTTTTTTGCCTTATTTTACGATGAATCTGTCGATTTCCTTGAAGAATTCCTCGCCGCCGTCGGTGTGGGCGTCAAGCTCGATGTCGTTAAGAAGGTCGAGGCAGTACATACCCATAAGCGACTTTCCGTCTACGTTGTAATGTCCGGATTTGAGGACTATTTCGAACGGATATCTGGTTGCTACTCCAACGAACTCGTAAAGATCGGCTATCGTCACGAAATGGACTCTGACGGTTTTTACAGTCTGCATTTTTACCTCCGTACCGGGGCGCGCGCCCCGCGATTAATATATAATAATTATATCATAAACGCAAAAGAAATGCAATCATTTACCGGAGCCGCGGTTGATTTTTTGCCGGATATTTGATATAATTATATAGATAGTCAGATCATACCGCGCGGACGAGCCGCGCGGAATAATCCGGAAAGAGAAAGACATGCCCGAAAACAAAAAGGAAGCAAAAACTCCGCAGACGGCGGAAAAGCAGAAAAACGCGAAGGTCAGTTACGACAACGACAGTATAGAAATGTACGAGGGCCCGGACAGGGTCCGGAAAAGGCCGAACATCATTTTCGGATCCAACGGCCTCGACGGATGCAAGCAGGGCTTTTTTGAAATACTCGCAAACTCGATAGACGAGGCGAACGCCGGATTCGGCAAGGAAATCAGAGCGACGGTATACCGCGATCACTCGATGAAGGTGGAGGACTTCGGACGGGGAGTCCCGATGGGGTTCAACAACCGCCTTCAGCGCTGGAACTGGGAGCTCGTCTTCTGCGAGCTTTACGCCGGCGGAAAGATGGACAACAAGAAAACAACCTCGGCGTACAAGACCTCTCTCGGTACAAACGGCATGGGAGCATGCGCGACCCAGTGCGCGTCGGTCTATATGACGGTAGATTCCTACAACGGAAGCGAGGTCAGTTCGATCAGGTTCGAAAAGGGCTTCGCCGTCACCGAACTTCAGACCAGGGAACTTTCCCGCTCGGAAAAACGCACCGGCACCGTTATCCGCTGGCTTCCGGATCTGGAGGTCTTCACCGACATCGCAATTGAGGAGGACTATTTCAAAGACGTTCTCCACCGGCAGGCAGCGGTCAACTACGGAGTTAAATTCGTGCTCGAATTCGAACTGCCCGGCGGAAAATTCGACGTCACCGAATATTATTATCCGCCCGAGGAGGGACTTGCCGCCTACGTGCGCGAGATAGTGGGGGATTCCTCCATCACCGAGCCGGTCAGCTGGCATTCGGCTGACAGAGGAAGCGACCGCTCCGACCGTGAGGCGTACGATCTCGAAGCCGATTACGCTTTCTGCTTTACCCAGGTCAGCGGACATCAGGAGTACTATCACAACGCCAGCTGGCTGGAACACGGAGGTTCCCCGGACAAAGCGGTGCGCTCCGCGTTCGTTTATTCGATCGACAAATATATCCGCACGGCGGGAAAATACACAAAGACCGAGGCGAAAGTCACCTATCAGGATATCGCGGACAGCTTGTGCATAGTGATCAGCAGCCACTCCTCCGAGGCGTCGTACGAGCACCAGACGAAAAAGGCGGTAACCAACGAATTCATCGCCCAGTCGATGACCGATTTCCTGAAAAAACAGCTGGATATCTATTTCGTCGAGCATCCGGCCGAGGGGGAAAAGATCGCCTCGCAGATACTCGTCAACAAGCGCAGCCGCGAAAACGCCGAAAAGGCGAGGATCGACATAAAAAAGAAGCTTTCCGGGACGATAGACGCGGCAAACAGGGTCGAAAAGTTCGTCAACTGCCGCACGAAGGATCCCGAAAAGCGCGAGCTTTACATAGTGGAGGGAGATTCGGCACTGACGTCCTGCAAGCTCGGACGCGACGCCGAGTTCCAGGCGATAATCCCGGTCCGCGGCAAGACGCTCAACTGCATGAAGAGCGACTACAAGCAGATATTCGAAAGCGAGATAATCGTCGATCTGCTGCGGGTCATCGGCTGCGGAGTCGAGCTGGACAAGGGGACGAAGGTCAAGAACAACGATCTGGCCACCTTCGATCTCGGCTCGCTGCGCTGGGCGAAGATCATTATCTGCACCGACGCCGACGAGGACGGTTTCCAGATCAGAACGCTGCTGCTGACCATCTTTTACCGCCTGCTCCCCACCCTTCTGCGCGAGAAAAAGGTGTTTATAGCCGAAACGCCGCTTTTCGAAATAACGGCGAAGGGAGAGACCTATTTCGCCTTCAACGAATTTGAAAAGGCGGAAATACTGAAAAAGCTGGGCGATACGAAATACACTCTCCAGCGCTCAAAGGGACTTGGCGAGAACGAGCCCGAAATGATGTGGGAAACCACGATGAACCCGGCGACGAGGCGTCTTGTCGCCGTGACTCCTGCGGACCCGGAAGCGACGGCAGAAATGTTCGACGTCCTGCTCGGGAACAATCTTCCGGCGCGAAAAAAATTCATTGCCGAAAACGCAAAAAAGTATATGAAGGACGCCGACATATAAGAGAAAGGACGAAACCCCATGAAAATAGCGGTACTTGCGGGCGGACTCAGCCCTGAGCGGGAGGTATCACTCTCGTCGGGGACGCTGATCGCCAACGCTCTCATAGGAAGAGGCCACACGGTCGCTCTTGCCGACGTTTATATCGGGCTCGACGGCAAAACGGCGCCGGAATCGCTTTTCGGCACCGATCCGATCCCGGTGCCGAAGATCTCGTCGACCGAGCCGGACCTTGAAGCTCTCGTCCGCTCGTGCGGCGGCAGAGCCGCGCTCATCGGACCCGGCATAATCGAACTGTGCCGCGCCGCTGACGCCGTATTTCTCGCGCTTCACGGCGCCTCGGGCGAAAACGGAATGATCCAGGCGTCGCTCGAATGCGCCGGGATCAGACACTTTACCGGCACCGGATATATAGGCGCCCTTCTGTCGATGGACAAGGATATCGCCAAGCGGATGATGAGCGCCGGAGGCGTTCCCGTGCCCGCGGGGATCAGATACCGGGTCGGAACCGATTCTCCCGAAAGGATACTGACCGAGGTCGGCCTTCCCTGCGTCGTAAAGCCCTGCTCCTGCGGATCGAGCGTCGGCGTCAGCCGCGTATTCACCGAGGACGAACTGCGGGCGGCTCTTGAACTCGCGGCCGGATACGAAAGATATCTTATAGTCGAAAAACTCGTCACGGGCAGAGAGCTCACCTGCGCCGTTCTCGACGGCGAGGCGCTTCCGCCGGTCGAGATCATCCCCAAGTCGGGATGGTACGACT
>CACZSP010000340.1 GCA_902783905.1 uncultured Ruminococcus sp. | reverse complement strand
CTTTTTCCACCCTCTCATACAAGACCGATTTACCTTGTTTTGAGTTCGTGTTTACTCAAATTAATCGACCGATTTTCCTCGCACTTTAGTTCGCTTGTACTTATCGTTTGCTGTTCAATTTTCAATGACCTTTGCTCCGTCTCTCGGCGACAGCTCGAATATTATACCACTTCCTCCTTCCCTTGTCAACACTTTTTTTCCTTTTTTTCTCACTTTTTTCGGGTTTTTTCGAAAAAAGTGCAAAAACCGGGATTCCCGATCACGCAATACCGGGTTATTAAGAAAAAACCTCTCCGGAGGTCCCGGCTTTCGCACGGGACCTCCGGAGAGGCGTATCATCGTACGATCACGTCTCTGCAGTGATCATTCCGAGGAATTATTTCAGAATTTCTTTTTCGCGACGAACGCTGCGCCGAGGATGGCAACGAGAGCGACGCCGGCGGCAGCGAATCCGCCGCAGCCTTTCTTTCCGCTTTCGGTAGCCTTGGTCGTTTCGTCGGCAGGCTTGCTCGTGTCGGGAGTGTCACCGCCCTGAGTTGCCTCGGGAGTAGTTACGTCGGCGGTATCTTCCGGAGTCGTAGCGGCAGCGGTCGCTTCGGGAGTGGTCTCTTCGGCAGCGGAGGGCTTGGTCGTGTTGACGTATGCTCCGTCCTTGAGGTCGACGTAGTTGGGAGCTTCCTCGCTGTAAACGAGCGTCGGAATGCTGTCTACGCCGATCTTCTGATAGTACATGAACTCTCTGTCGACGATCTTGAGCTCTTCGGGATCGTACTTCGCGTCGTATGCGTTGACGGTTCCGTAGTTCTTGGTCATGGCGTCGTTGATCTTGTAAACGATTTCGCCGGATTTGAGGGCGCTGTCGTCTTTGATCACGTATACGAGATCGCCGGCTTCGCCGATGAGGTGTCCGCGGGCTTCCTGGTTGGCATCGTTGTTGCCGTGCGAGAACTCGGTGACGTATCCGGCAGTGTCGACGAGATAGTTGTCTTCCATGAAGTATGCCATCGGGTCGGCGCTCGAGATGCATATTATGGCGTTGGAGAACTCGGTGGCGCCGTCGATGAGGTGTCTGTCGACAACGTCAACGCAGTATCTGATGGTGGTAGAGGTGGAGTTGGTGTATGCGATCCATCCGGAAACGTAGGACGTCTGTTTTGCGCCTTCGGCATTGAGAGGACGGCCGTAGTTCAGTTTGCCGGTGTTGATGCAGTATTCCATATCCATGTAGCTGGTAGCGCCGGACGCCCACATGTAACCGACCATACCGCCGCAGAAGGACGGACCGGTGATCTCGCCTTCATTGGTGCATCCGAAAACGTAAGCGATGCCCTGGGATCCCGAGCCGCCGTTGAGGTAGCCCGCGATACCGCCGGAGTAGGAATTGGAAGCGACGCTTCCCTTGTTTACGCAGTTGATGTAGTAGTTGGTGTGAACGGTGCTGGCGAGCGACGGACGGGCGACAAGACCGCCTGCGATGCTGGAGCTGGCTCCGTCGACAAGGATGTCGCCTTCGTTGACGCAGTCGACCATGATGAAGTCCTGTCCGACGGCTACAAATCCGCCCGCTCTCGGTTTAACGGTGCTTTCCTGAATGGCGTAGTCGGAAGCCGTTCCGTCACTTTTTGTCTTTTTAGTATCGGTGCCGACGTCGGGGTCTTTTTCCGGAATGCCTTCAAGAACGCAGGAGATGTCTCCGGTGTTCTTGCATCTGATGAAGGTCATAATAGCGGTCGTGTTGTTTTCCGGCTGCTTGTTGTCGTACCAGAGTTCGTTGTCTGCGGCAACTACGTTGGTCGTAGCGACGAATCCGGCTCCGTACAGACCCTGATGGTTGCCTTTAACGCTTACGGTTACGGCACTCTCGGAATCGTATACTTCGAGGCTGTCAACGACGCGGACCGCAAGACCTGCGGCGGACTCGTTGTTGGCGTTGATCGTTCCGGCGATCTTGAGGTTCTTGATAACGCCGGCCTTGATGATGCTGAACATCGGGCAGGAAACGGTGACGGTGTGTCCGTTGCCGTCGAGCGTGCCCTCGAACTCTTTGTCGTAAGACTTAGTGATGACGAGGTCGGCGTCAAGATAATACTTTCCGTCCACAGCCATGTTCGCAAACTCTTCGGGAGTCTTGATGGCTGTGCCCTCGGGGCCTTCGGCGCTGATTCCGAGCGAAGCAATGGCGAGGACCATAAGTACGCTCAGAATAAGTGAAAGTGTTTTGCGCATTTTTTTACTCCTTTTATTTGAGACGCCGCACGCGCGCCGGACACTTCTCGGCAGCGACACCGCGCACGCCGGCGTCAGAATTACAAAATGTGGTTCAGAGTCCTCTCTTCACGTAATGGGTGTGAAGGACCTCGTGTGCCTTGTGGCTGTTGGGCGTACCGAAGTACTCGTCGTAAAGAACCTTGACGGCCGCGTTCTTCTGAGATTCACGGATATCGCAGTTGATATCGTCGTTGTACAGAACGGCGGCGCGAAGCGCACGCAGGTCGACGGTGTTGCGGACCGACGCCGGCTGATAGGGCTGACCGCCTCCGTTGACGCATCCGCCCGGGCAGCACATGATCTCGATGAACTGCACGTCGAGCTTGCCAGACTGCACGTCCTTCAAGAGCTGCTTTGCGTTCTTGGTTCCGGACGCGACCGCGACTTTTACAGTCATCTCGCCCACCTTGTACTCGGCGGTGCGGTAACCGTTGTCGTTGCCGTGGCGTCTGATCTCCGGAGTCTCAAGCGGCTTTTCGAGCGGCTTGCCGAGAATGATCTCGGCGGCGTAGCGAAGAGCGGCCTCCATAACGCCTCCGGTGGCGCCGAAGATGGCGCCGGCGCCCGAACCGATATCGAACGGCTTGTCGAAGGGCTCGTCGTCGAGAGCGCGGAAATCGATTCCGGCCTTCTCGATCATTCTGCCGACCTCGCGCGTCGTGACGGCGACGTCAACGTCCGGATAACCCGAAGCCGACTGTCCGTCTCTTCCGACCTCGAACTTCTTTGCCGTGCAGGGGATGGCGGATACGAAGAAGATGTCCTTCGGATCGATTCCGTTCTTCTCGGCGAAGTAGGTCTTCATAACGGCGCCGAACATCTGCTGAGGAGACTTGCAGGTCGAAAGGTTCTCGGTGAAATCGGGGAAATAATGCTCGCAGTATTTGATCCATCCGGGCGAGCAGGAGGTGATCATCGGAAGCTTTCCGCCGTTCTGGATGCGGCCGATAAGCTCGTTCGCCTCTTCGATGATGGTCAGGTCGGCGGTGAGGTTCATATCGAACACGCCGTCGAATCCCAGCATCTTGAGAGCGGCGACCATCTTGCCCTCGGCGTCGGTGCCGGGAGCATATCCGAAGCACTCGCCTATCTGGGCGCGTACCGAAGGAGCCGTGCAGATATAAACCTTCTTGTTAGGATCGGCGATCGCTTCCCTGACCTTGTCGGTATCGTCTCTCTCGTAGAGAGCTCCGACCGGGCAGGCGACGATGCACTGTCCGCAGTTCACGCAGGCAACGTCACCGAGATTCTTCTCGAAGGCGCAGCCGATGTGAGTGTCGAATCCGCGGTCGTTGGCGCCGATGACGCCGATGTCCTGCATAGTCTTGCAGGCGGCGACGCAGCGGCGGCAGAGGATGCACTTGTTGTTGTCCCTGATGATCGCGGGAGAGGTGGCGTCAAGCTCGTAGTGCTTTCTTTCGCCCTTGAAGTAGTCCTCGTCCACTCCGTAGTCGTTGCAGAGCTTCTGGAGCTCGCAGGTGGTGCTGCGGACGCAGGTAAGGCATTTCTTCTCGTGATTGGAAAGGAGAAGCTCGAGGTTGGTCTTTCTCGCGGCGTTGATCTTCGGGGTGTTGGTAAGAATGGACATGCCCTCGGATACCGGGTATACGCAGGCGGTGACCATACGGTAGGGCTTTCCGCCCTCGGAAACCTCAACGAGGCAGAGGCGGCAGGCGCCGATCTCGTTGATATCTTTAAGGTAGCAGAGAGTGGGGATATCGATCTTGGCGACGCGGGCCGCTTCGAGAACGGTCATTCCCTTTTCGACGACATAGTCTCTGCCGTTTATCTTGACATTAACTTCCATCGTTTATCTCCTTTATTCCTTTACGATTGCGCCGAACTTGCAGGTTGCCATGCAGACGCCGCACTTGATGCATTTCTCGGGATCGATCTTATGCGGATTTCTGACGGTTCCGCTGATCGCTCCGACCGGGCACTTGCGGGCGCAGGCGGTGCAGCCGCGGCACTTGTCCTCGACGATGCGGTAGCGCAGGAGCGACTTGCAGACCCCGGCGGGGCACTTCTTGTCGACGACGTGGGCGATATACTCGTCTCTGAAGCGGACGAGAGTGGAGATGACCGGGTTGGGAGCCGTCTGTCCGAGACCGCAGAGGGAGGCGGACTTGACGTATGTCGCGAGTTCCTCGAGCTTGTCGAGATCCTCGAGAGTTCCGTTGCCGGCGATGATCTTGTCAAGTATTTCGAGAAGGCGGTGAGTACCGACGCGGCAGGGCGTGCACTTTCCGCAGGATTCGTCGACCGTGAAATCAAGGAAGAAGCGGGCCATATCGACCATGCAGGTGTCTTCGTCCATGACGATGAGACCGCCGGAACCGATGATGGAACCGATCTTCGCGAGGTTGTCGTAGTCGATCGGAGTATCGATCAGAGAAGCGGGAATGCATCCGCCGGAAGGACCTCCGGTCTGAGCGGCCTTGAACTTCTTGCCGTTCGGAACGCCGCCGCCGATGTCCTCGATGAT
>CACZSP010000339.1 GCA_902783905.1 uncultured Ruminococcus sp. | reverse complement strand
GTGCAAAGGATCAAACCGTGCTTCCCGAAAACAGGCACATAAATTACTCGGCAATCTCCGCACACGAATTGTGCGGTATTGCCTTAAGTCTCCGGAGCGGCGCGGATCGCGTCGGCAGATCCCGGCACGCCGGCTCGGCTGATCTTTCTCTGTCCTTAAAGCAAAAAACAGTTACCTGTAAAGGAAGGTCTTGACTTTGTGTCTGAAGGAAACGTTCGGACTGAACAGATTTTCCTTTCTGAAAGCGAGAAGCTGCTTTTTCGCCTCGTCGCACCTGTTGTCGAAAAGATAGGCGATATACTTGTACGCGGATTTGCGCGCAAGATCCTTTTCACCCAGACCGACGAAATACTCGTACATCGTCCTGAACGCCCAGGCGGCGTCGTCGCTGAAGCAGTTGCCCGCCAGCGATGTGATGCTCGTGGGATTTACGTAATAAAAATACTTTACCGAATCGCTGACCGCCACCCTCTCCGCGGCGTAAAGATACCTGTAGATCACGGCGTCGTCCTCGTGGTTCCGCCCGCCGGGATAGGGAAAGCTCCGCACGATCGGCATCCTTATCAGCTTCCTCGTAACGGTGATGTAATACAGATACCGGTCGGTCAGATAGGAGGCGCAGGCCTCTTTCCCGGAAATCGCTTTTTCCGGAGGATTTTCCGGGCCGGGATAGCTCGGGAGGTCGTCCGAACTGCGGACAAACGAGCAGCAGGAAAGGTCGGCGCCGTATTTTACGCAAAGGCCGTATAGATACTCAAGATAATCGGGGGCGATCGCGTCGTCGGAATCGATAAAGGCGCACCATTCTCCGTGCGCGACGGCGATGCCCTCGTTCCTCGCGTCCGAGACCCCGCTGTTCTCCTTGTGAATGACGGTTATTCTTCCGTCCTTTTCGGCGTACCGGTCGCATATTTCGCCGCTATCGTCACGGGAGCCGTCGTCTACGAGAACAATTTCAATATTCCCGTAAGTCTGACCGGTAATACTGTCGATACATCTTTCAAGATACCGGGCGACGTTGTAAACCGGGACTATTACCGATATCAGAGGAGATCCGACTTCGGAACCGTTCATTTTCTCAAAACCTTTCTTATACCGTTCAGCAAAACGGTTAAAAACGCGCAGGCGCGGTATTTTTCCGACAGGAACAGCCGAAACCATACCCTGTGGATCCGGCCGAAGCTGCCGGCGGACACAGCCGCGGCACGCCTGACGTCCGGAGCGGCGAGGGCAGCTACCCTGTCGGCGGGAGTCTCCCCGAGCGCCGGGTCTTTTACGGCCGACCGCGCCGTCCAGTACAGCCCGCTTGCCGTCTTGTCGCTGACGTTCCGGCAGGGATAATCCTCCCCGAGCTCGCTCTTGACCCACTTTTCAAAACAGAGAGACGATTCCACCGACTGGCGGTATTTTTCGGCCGTCATAGTGTTTACGAGCGACCCTTCGTTCTGCGTATTGTATCTGTAAACCGCGCGGTCGGAAACGGTTACCGAGCGTGCCCGTGAGAAGCATCCGACGTTGAATATCACGTCCTCCCCCATGCACGACCCGACGTCGAACCCTTGCCCCGTGATCTCCCTGCGGTAGAGTTTTCCCATTACCGCACCGATGAACGGTTTCCTGAAATGCTCCTCGGCAAAACGGGCGATATTCTCTTTTCCGGTTATCTTTTCCGTCTTCGGAGGGGAAACGTTTTCTTCGGTTTTACCGACCGTGACAAACCCTCCGATAACAAGGTCGGTTTCCGGTTCGCCGGCAAGCGACGCAAGCAGTGACAGCGCGTTTTCTTCAAGCCGGTCGTCCGAATCGGCAAAGCAGATCCATTCCCCGGACGAAGCCGCGATACCGCGGTTTCTCGCCGCCGAAACGCCGCGGTTCTCCTGCCGGATATATATTATTCTTCCGTCACGCGCGGCGTGATCCAGGCAGATTCTTTCCGAACCGTCGGTCGATCCGTCGTCGACAAGAAGGATTTCAAGCTCCGGATAATCCTGTGAAACTATCGAATCTATGCATCCGTCCAGATACTTTTCCGCGTTGTATACCGGAACGATAACGCTTATTTTTTCCATAACTCAGTCGCTTTCGGTTGCGCGGATTAAATCAAGGAAGCCGTCAAGCTGCGCCGCGCTGCCTTCGTTTACGTCGCCCTTTCCGGAAAAGCGCTCTTCGCCGAATTCTCCGTCAAGGAAAGCTTTAAGCGCCAGATAGATACCTTCCTCCGAGTTTTCGCATACGATCCCGGTACGCGTTTTTTCCAGCATTTCACGGGCAGAGCTCGTCTCGGTTGAGATGACCGGGATCCCCAGAGCACGGCATTCACCTAACACCATAGGGGCCGCCTCGTGATAGGACGGCAGCAGGAAAACGTCGGCGTTTTTCATGTACGGGTACGGATTCTTTTTCTCGCCGACAAGCCCGACGAACCCGCCGAGGCCTTTTTCTGCCGTGAGTCTTTCGACTTCGCCGTACTCCTCGCCGTCTCCGACTATGACCCAGCGGAAGCGGTATCCTTCCCGCGCGAGTCTTTCCGCCGCCCCGAGGGCTCTCGGTATCCCCTTCTCTTTTGCGATCCTCGCGACGGTCACGACGGTCGTACAGCCGTTTTCCGGCGGGGTCTCTTCGTCCGCCAGACGCCGCACCAGAGGTACGTCGGTAAAGTTGCCGAGTACGAGCGTTTTCCCTTCAAGCGCCGGGAAGCATTCGGCGAATCCGCGCCGGCAGCCCTCGGACGGACAGAGCACGTAATCGAATTTCGAATAGGTCTTTTCCTGCCCGGGATGATAACCTCCGAACAGTCGGTAATCGCAGTGGATATATGCGCACTTGATCCCCGCTTCAACCTTTTGCAGCACGTAGTCGTTGCATCCGCGAGTGAGGGTGCGCCGTCCGACGTCCTGTGTGTAGCTTATCGCCGCGGCGTATCCCTTTAGCTCCCCGAATGGAAGGAAAAGCAGACGCCGGGCGGCTCTTCCGCCGAATACCTTTGCCGTCGCCACGAAAAACAGCCGCACGGCTCCGAGAAACGGAGACTGCCGTGTCACGCTTCGCTGGGTCTTTCCGAGTATCGAAAGGAAATTTCCGACGCTTAAAACGTTCACGTTTTCCGGGATGCGCTCCTTCGGAACGCTTTCCTCGTTGAAAACGAGTATATCGCAGGAAGTCCGCCGCGACAGCTCGGAAACGAAATTCAAAAACGCCGTGCTGATTCCTCCCGTCCCGACCGAATCGAGGACCACGAGGATCCTGCTTTTGCTTTCACGCGAGCTTTTCCCTCTTATGACGATCAGGCGCGAAATGAAAAACCAGAGGATCATTCCCCAAACGGCTTCCCTGATCCCGCTGCCGAAGTAATCGCGGATCCAGTAAAGTGCGGCAAACATCGGAGTGATCCAGAAGCCGATCTTCAGGGCGTTTCCGTTTTCAAGAGAATCCTCCGCCTCCCGGCCGATCTTTCCGATCAGCATTCCGAGAAGAGGCGACGCGAGTATCCCGCCGAGCTTCCCGAAATTGAAGAACAGCTCTCCGATTACCGATCCGCCGATATTCGGATAACCGCTCTGCACCATTTCGTACTGCTGCAGCAGAAGTCCGTAGGTCGACGAATCGACGAGTTTTCCGAACAGTCCCCCGATATTCGGGAGAACGGCGGTGATCCCGTAGATATAGGATTTCCCGAAGGAAGGAAGATAATTATCAAGCCAGTTTTCCAGCACGCACACCGGAGTGTATCCCGTGTTTCCGTACTCCCGGAACGCCTCGAACAGGACGTTTTTCCTCGTCAGCAGCGTAAAGAACAGTCCGAAAAACGTGCCGATGCTCCGCTCGTCCAGATCCCGGAGGCGGACCGTCGTATACATCAGGGTCAGGAACAGATAGGCGAGAATAAAAAGAACAACGACCGTGACCGGCTTTATTTTTTTGCGGAATCTGGTCCTGAAGAATATAAGGCCGAGAATGACGATATACGACACCGTCTCGCTTCGGCGGCCGCTTATGATCTGAAAGGCAAGATACAGGACTATGAACAGAAACGCAAACGTCTGCTTTCTTTTATTTCCGGCAAGCGAAACGATCAGAATGCCGAAGCCGAGGACCGACAGATTCGCAAGCGTCCGAATCGTATCGGTAATACCGCTGTACCAGACGACCGCTTCGGAAAAACCGGCGGAAAAAGATATGCGGAAGAAATTCAGATCGAGAAAGACCTTTGCGGGGAAGGTCAGCAGTATAATCGCGAGCGCTCCCTTCGTGCAGAGGCCGGAATACGACTTTGTTTCGGACGCCTTTTCGGCTGACAGAGTCTCCGGCGGGCGGGTGACAAAAATGATCCCGGCGCATATACAGACGAAGGAGATATTGATCAGCCGCATGGCCGAAAGGCATTCGGCGTCTTCGAAATATTTGAGAACTATCCGCAACTCGAGCGCCGCTACCGTCTTGTCGCCGAGGGCGCAGAGAAACACCTGCCCGAAATGGAAAAGAGCGAGCAGCGCCGCGAAAATCACCGCGAAGCTGACCGTCTTCGCTCCGCTTCTCCTCATGAAAAACAGAAAGATGATAAGCTCGGTAGCTACCGAGAGAGCAATCGAAAGAAATCCCCAGCTTCCGGCGTAAAGGTAGGTGTGCAGAACGGCTGTCGCCGCCGCGCCGGCAAAAAGCAGCGCGTTGAACGGGTTGAATTTATTCCGCAAAACGTTCATCCGTGCAAAGCCCTCCTGAACCGGCAGACCCAAATAACCGGAAGGTACAGCCCGGTCCGCAAAAACGGGAGAAGCAGACGTACCCGGCGGTCGGTGTTTTTTTTGTCGAAGCCGGCGCCGGGTATCAGTTCACTGCGAAAGCGCCCGATGCGTTCTTTTGCAGCTGCGCGGATATCCCTTCGCCTGCGGCCGCTTCCGCTTATGCGGTCGACCGAAACCAGCGTCGCGGCGGCTGAAAACGAGTTCCACGTGTTGCCGAGAGAGCCGATCAGACCCCCGGTTTCAAGGAACTTCTTTATTTCCTTTGCGGCTCCGCCCCAGGGATCGTCTCCCGGCGATTCCGACTGACTTCCCCGCCGGACCACGTAACTGTATACCGGTCGCTCGTCGATAAAAGCGATATTCCGGGCGCAAAGCATCAGGCGCAGACTGTACAGCGCCTCCTCGCCTACGGCGTGCCCCGAAAAACCGATTTCGTTTTCGACGAGGAGCGACCTGCGCACGGCCTTTCTCACGCCGCCCCAGGGGATCATTCCCGTCATCTGGGCGCGAGTTATCCTGTCTTTTCCGTCGTTTCGGAAATAGGATATTTTCTGTGCGCGTAAAAAAACGCCGTCCGGATCGACCTGCACCGTGTCAATGAAAACCAGATCGGCACCCGGCGTTTTTTCGGCAAGCAGTGAAAAATAGCCCGGATCGACAAGGTCGTCCGAATCGATAAAAACGATAAAATCCCCGGCAGCCTCCCGGATACCGCGGTTCCGCGCGGCTCCCGGCCCCGAGTTTTCCTGATGGATCGCCCTTATCCGCGTGTCCTTCCTGGCCCATCCGTCTACGATCCCGGGAGTTGCGTCGGTCGATCCGTCGTCGACGAGCAGAAGTTCCCAGTCCCGGAAGTCCTGCGCTTCTATGCAGCCGACGCATCTGTCGATATACTTTTCGGCGTTGTATACCGGCACGACGACCGATATCTGAACCGGCATATCCGTCCACCTCCCGGGAATTTTGATTTAAGGCAATAACGCGCGATCCGCCGCGATACACTTAAAAAACGTATGTATTTATTATATAATAACAGCCGGCGATTGTCAATACCGCCGGCAGGAGATATTAATACAAAGTGATCGATACCCTTTGCCTTCTCCCGGGGTAGCGAAGCGGCGGCGCGGTAGTGAAGACAAAACGGGGGGCTGTCAGAGCCGCGCCGTGACCGAGCCGCAGCGAGAAGGTGGATTCGCGGCGTTTCGTCGCGAAGACGGATGAGGGTCGCATAATCAGGACTTATGCAGTCATCCGAATACGAAATAACTATCGGTGTTTCTCCCGCCTTCTCCGGCTGGGAAAGGCAAGTCACTGCGTACCCTTCAATCCGGCGTCGCTGCCGCTTCCGAAACCCCGAAAAATCACCTTCTCAGTATTTTCCGGTAAACAAACTTCTGAAATCCGGTCGGCAGGATAAAGACG
>CACZSP010000338.1 GCA_902783905.1 uncultured Ruminococcus sp. | reverse complement strand
CGAAGTCCGGAGCAGAAGCCCGAGCCCGAAAAAGAGTATCACCGGGCCTATGCTGTAGTAAATGTTGTGGCCGTACATTATCTCGCGAAGCTTGTCGGAGGCGCTCATGGCGCAGACCGAAACGAACGCCGCGAGAGACGACCATCCTAAGCCGAATTTCGCCGACCGGCAGCAGTAAATCACCGAGCATATATAGAGTATCGCAAAGACCGACATTCCGATGTCCTGCGCGATCATCGACACGCCGAAAATCTTCACCAGCGGTATCATCCAGATCGTCGCGGAAAAAGGAAGCATGCCGGCGTATCTGAAGGTCTCGTCGAAGACCTTTCCGGTATCGACCGAAACGTCCGCCCACAGCAGGTTGTCGGTACAGTCGGAATGAAAATATCCGTGGGAGGGTCCCCAGATATAATAAAGGGCGAGCACGGCGGCAAATACGGCGGGGAGAAGCGAAAGAACGACCGCAACCGGTCTTCCCTTCCCGCCGAGAAAAGCTCTGATCTTCTGCATAGTTCACTTTATCCTTTCGGAAAACTCATTTGCGGGGCGCCGGGAACCGGACGTATTTCTGAAGCCACGCGGAGACCTCCTCCGAATACTGCATGACGTTTCCGTTGTCGTTGATAACGAACAGCCGCAAAGCCGCCCATACCGATACCGCAAAAAACAGCGCCGCCGCTATATAAGTCGCAAAAACATACCATCGGGTTACGCCGCCTGCGCCTTCTTTTATTCTTTCGCAGAGGGAAAATATGATTATCACCGAAAATATCGATCCGACAAGCGTCATATCCGCCGTGTACCGGTAGATGATCCCGCCCATGCAGAAATCGATGAGAGCCGTCGAAAAAATACCGGCGGCCGCAGCGGCGGTGAATATCCTTCTGCGGGGAGTAAAACTGCGGGAAAGGATAACCGCGGGAGAAGCAAGCAGCGTCCAGAGCAGCGGTACGGCAAAAATCCCGAATCCGGCATCCCGGTACTGGTAATGACCGTAATTGGCGAATCTGACGTAGCTGAAATTGATATAGGGATATACTTCGGAGTCCGCAGGCATTTCAAGGATGTAATGAAATACGGCGAAGGGTACGTCGGAAAGCCTGATCTTCAGCGTCTGATTGTCTGTGACTGTCAGCTGCCAGGAATGTCCGAAATCAAGGGGCCCCGAAAAACGCATCGCGTTGAATATCATCGACCCGGCAAAGAAAAGCGCGACCGGGACACCGAGAGAGGCAAGTTCTCCAATCACAGGGACAAGCCTTTTCCCCTCCCGCTCCCTGCCGATAACGAAGAACCAGAGCCCCGGTACCACAAGGAAGGCGGCGATCACGGCGACAGGCAGTCTCGACTGGAAGGAAAGTCCGAAAAAGACTCCTGCGAGAGCGTAAAGAACGCACCTTCCGACCTCGCTGTTCTTTCGGTAGGCGGCGACGCAAAGATAGAAAAACACGCTTATAAAAGATACGGCGGCAACGGCGGCAAGATAGTAAAACGGAGTCCTGCCCCTGGCTATAAGCGAGATCAGTGAGCAGTGGAAGACCGCGACTCCCGCGAGCGTCCGGAGCCAGCGCGGCACTCCGGGAGCGAACTCCTCAGCCCAGGAAGTTACCGTCAGCGGCATGAACACCGCGGCGAGAATCAGAAATACGACCATGACCGTCCCGGTGCCGGGGAGTCTGCCGGTCAGAAGGTAAAAAGGCATGTATACGGTTATCACCGGGGCGATACCGAAATTCGAATAGTATTTTCCTTCGAAATACGCGCGGTCCCAGAGGGAGGACACTCCCGCCTTTGAGCGCTGCGCGGGATCGTAAGGGTTGTCGAGCTCCGCAAGCCGCGGATCAGGTTCGATATCAAGATGCGTCTGGCGCTTCATAAGAGCGTCGAACTGCTGAACGTAGGGGTTGTATCCCGCAACGTTCCCTTCGAGAGGATATTCGATATTTCCGGTGTCGGAAGCAAAAAAGGCGGAAAAAAAGCCGACGAAGAGAAGGCAGAGAAAGACCGCGGCAAAAGACGCGGCTGCGTCCCGCCTCCCGTTTTTGTTCAGGAACGTCTTCTCAGTCTTCCCGGTTTTCCCGCTCATCTTTTTTCTTCCTTTCGGGCGTATTCGTCAGTTTCAATTATTATACGGCAATTTGCCGTTTTTGTCAATATCTCTTCCCTTTTTCGCCGTCTTGTGGTATAATATGAAAAAGCAGCCGCCCGGCGGCTGACATAATCCGTTAACGATCGGAGAACAGAAAATGGGAAGATATCTTATTACCGGCGGAGCCGGTTTTTTCGGAACGATAATGACGCGTTATCTGCTGGAACGCGGACATGAATGCGTCTGCATAGATCTGTGCAAAAGCGAGATACCCGAGAGCGAAAACTACCACGCCCTCCAGGGAGACATCCGCGACGTCCCCGCTCTCGACGGACTATTCGAAAAGTATAAGTTCGACGCGGTATTCCACTTCGCGGCGATGCTCGCGCACGAGAAGAAAATGCTGAAGGAACTCTGGACGTCCAACGTCGACGGCACGCAGAACGTTCTTGACGCCTGCGTAAAATACGGCGTGAAGAAGATAATATTCACCTCCTCCAACTGCCTCTGGGGACGCAATTTCGAAGAACCGGTCACCGAGGAGGAGCCGCCCGCCCCCGTCGAAATATACGGAAAAAGCAAACTGGAAGGCGAAAAAATACTGCTGGGAACCGATTCCGACGTAAAGTCGGTCATCTTCCGATGCCCGACGATAATGGACGAGGGCAGGCTCGGTCTTCTCGCCATCCTTTACCAGTTCGTCGACGAAAACAAAAAGCTCTGGATGGTCGGAAAAGGCAACAACCGCTATCAGTTCATTTACGCGAAAGACCTGGCGCGCGCCTGCGAACTCGCCCTCGGATACGATAAGAGCGAAGTCTTCAATATCGGATCGGACGACGTAAAGTCCTTCAATTACACTTACCAGTACGTGGTCGATCATTCCGAATCAAAGTCGAAACTCGGACATCTGCCGCCCAGACTCGCAAAATTCGCAATGAAGGCGGCGTACGCTCTCAATATTTCTCCCCTCGGAGTCTACCAGTACAACATGATCTCATCCACCTTCGTTTTCGACACGACGAAAATCAAGGAAAAACTCGGCTGGCAGCCGACTCTTATGAACGAGGAAATGCTCCTTCGCTCCTACGAATATTTCCACGAGCACAAGGACGAGATACTCGGCAGAAAGGAAGGCGAAGTATCCGCACACAACCGCGCCGCAGATATGGGACTCGCGATCAGGATACTCAAATTCTTCTCCTGAAGGATGCCT
>CACZSP010000337.1 GCA_902783905.1 uncultured Ruminococcus sp. | reverse complement strand
CGTGCAAAAACGTCGCGGTCTCGCGACGAGAAATTTCTCGACGGGTTGTTTAAAAACTCGCGAAGCAAGTTTTTAAACAATCCCTATTGTCAGATGATTCCCCGATTACGGGCTGTAACGCCCGGATCAGTTCTTTTCTTCGTAGTCGGCGTTGTAGTAGGTTCCGCCGTCCCCGTTCCTGTCGTTCTGTCCGTCACCGGTATTGCCCTGATTCGGATCGAATCCGGCTCCTCCGGCAGCTCCGTTCTGAGCGTAAAGTTTTTCGGACAGCTTTGCGAACGCCCGCTGAAGCTCGTCGGTATCCTGACGGATCTGCTCGGTATCGCCGCCGGAGACGGTGCCCTTCAGCTTTTCGACAGCCCTCTTCACCTCGTCGAGATCGCTCTCGGGAAGCTTGTCCTTGATCTCGTCAAGGGTCTTTTCAGCCTGGAAGATCATGTTTTCCGCGTTGTTCTTGACTTCGACGGCTTCCTTCTGCTTTTTGTCCTGCTCGGCGTATCTCTCAGCCTCGCGGACTGCTTTCTCGATATCCTCCTTGCTCATATTGGTGGAGCTGGTGATGGTGATGTGCTGCTCTTTTCCGGTGCCCTTGTCCTTAGCGGTGACGGTGACTATACCGTTGGCGTCGATCTCGAATGTGACCTCGATCTGAGGAACTCCTCTCGGAGCCATCGGGATACCGTCGAGGGTGAATCTGCCGAGGGTGGTGTTTCCTGAAGCCATTTCACGCTCACCCTGGAGCACGTGGATCTCGACCGACGTCTGGTTGTTGGCCGCCGTCGAGTAGATCTGGCTCTTTTTGACGGGTATGGTGGTGTTTCTGTCGATGATCCTGTTGAATACTCCGCCGAGGGTCTCAATGCCGAGAGACAGCGGAGTTACGTCGAGAAGAAGTACCTGGTTGACGTCTCCGCCGAGAACTCCGCCCTGGATGGCGGCGCCGATCGCGACGCATTCGTCGGGGTTGATGCCCTTGAAGGGCTCCTTGCCCATGAACTTCTTAACGGCTTCCTGAACGGCGGGGATCCTGGTAGATCCGCCGACGAGAAGGACCTTGTCGATCTGCGAGGCGCTGAGTCCGGCGTCGGCAAGTACCTGCTTCGTCGGACGCATGGTGGCGTCCACCAGATCGGCGGTCAGTTCGTTGAATTTAGCTCTCGTAAGAGTGGTCGTGAAGTGGACGGGACCGCTTGCAGTTGCGGTGAGGAAGGGCAGGTTGATCTCGGTGGTCATCATGCCGGAAAGCTCGATCTTCGCCTTCTCGGCGGCTTCCTTCAGTCTCTGAAGGACCATCTTGTCGCCGCGGACGTCGATGCCGTTTTCCGCCTTGAACTGATCGGCCATCCAGTCGATTATCCTCTGGTCGAAGTCGTCTCCGCCGAGCTTGTTGTTTCCGGCGGTGGCAAGGACCTCGAAAACTCCGTCGTCGGAGATCTCGAGGAGCGAAACGTCGAAAGTTCCGCCTCCGAGGTCGAAGACCATGACCTTCTGGTTAGAGCTCTTATCGATGCCGTACGCCAGTGCGGCGGCGGTCGGCTCGTTGATTATACGCATTACTTCAAGTCCGGCGATCTTTCCGGCGTCCTTGGTCGCCTGACGCTGAGCGTCGGTGAAGTAGGCGGGAACGGTGATGACCGCCTGGGTTATCTTCTGTCCGAGGTAGGCCTCGGCGTCGGATTTCAGCTTCTGAAGAATGAAAGCCGAGATCTGCTGCGGGGTGTAGGTCTTGCCTTCAACGGTGACCTTTCTGTCGGACCCCATCGAGCGCTTGATGCTGCTGATGGTGTTGTCCGGGTTGGTTATCGCCTGACGCTTGGCTACCTGTCCCACGAGTATTTCGCCCTTCTTGAAGGCGACGACCGACGGCGTAGTTCTCGCGCCTTCGGGATTCGGGATGACGGTGGGCTCTCCGCCCTCGTAGACCGCCACGCAGGAGTTGGTGGTTCCAAGGTCTATACCTATGATCTTTGACATTGTTTTTTCCTCCGATATCTTAAGAAATGTTATACAGTATTAATTTGCAACCTTGACGAAAGAGTATCTGATGACTTTTCCGTCACGGATATATCCTTTGCCGATTACTTCGATTATTTCGTTTTCTCCGTATTTATCGTCTTCGACGTGGAATACGGCGTAGTGTTTTTCGGGATCGAACTTTTCGCCGAGCGCCTTTATTTCCTCGACACCCATTTTAGCAAGAGCGTCTTCGTAGCTCTTCACGGTAAGCTTCAGTCCTTCGGAAAGCCCCTTCGGGTCGTCGACGCCGACCGCGCGGTAGAGGTTGTCGAGCACCGGGAGAAGATTCTTGATCGCGTCGGCGTAGGCGTCGGTCCAGATTCCATCCTTTTCCTTCTGCGAACGCTTTCTGAAATTGTCGTATTCGGCGTAAAGAAGAAGGTATTTCGAGTCCTTTTCGGCAAGCGCCGCCTCGCTCTCGGAAAGCTTCTTTTCAAGCTCGGCGATCCTCGACTCCAGCTTCTTTACCTTTTTCTTTTCGTGTCTGCCCTCCTCTTTCGCGGGGGCTTCGTCCTTCTGATCGGACGGCTCCCCGCCGTCCGCCGG
>CACZSP010000336.1 GCA_902783905.1 uncultured Ruminococcus sp. | reverse complement strand
TGTTTACTCAAATTAATCGACCGATTTTCCTCGCACTTTTGTTCGCTTGTACTTATCGTTTGCTGTTCAATTTTCAATGACCTTTGCCGGCCTCTCGGCGACAGCTCGAATATTATACCACTTCCTCCATCCCTTGTCAACACTTTTTTTCCCTTTTTTTGCACTTTTTTCGGGTTTTTTCGGACAAAAAAGCGGACCCGGAAAAAAGGATGTGAAAGAGTTCGGAAAACGGTCAGTCCACCCTGCATCTGCGCTCGCCCGAAAGGAAAGCGCGGATATTTAAAATGACCTCGTCGAGACATCGACGGCGGGACTCGGCCGAGCCCCACGCCATGTGAGGCGTGAGAATGACGTTGTCGAGGTCGCGCAGGGCAAAGAAAGGATGATCCTCGCGAAAGGGTTCGGAAGAATAGACGTCGCAGCCGAATCCTCCGATCTTTCCCGAGAGAACGGCGTCCGCGACCGCCTTTTCGTCGGTGACGGCTCCGCGGGCGACGTTGATAAATATCACGCCGTCCTTCATTGACGCGAACCTCTCTGCCGAAAAGATACCGCGGGTCTCCGGGTTGAGCGGAAGATGGACGGAAATGATATCCGATTCACGGCAGAGCGTGCCGAGATCGGTGCAGACCCCGTCGAAGGAAGGAGTGCGGCGGAAGGCGATCACGCGGCATCCGAGCGACCGGGCGATATCTGCGACTCTGCGCCCGATGTTTCCGTATCCGGCGACGCCCCAGGTCATCCCCTGCATCTCGTGAAAGACCGGAGTCAGTCTGTTAGCCGAACTGCCGGCGGAATAACGTCCGCTTCTGACAAAATCCGAATATTCCTTCATCCGGCAGCAGAGAGAAAGCGCCATTGCGGCGGTCAGCTGAGCGACTCCCGCCGTCGAATAACCGACGACGTTGCAGACGGCGATACCGCGGGAGCGGCAGTAAGACAGATCGATATTGTCGTATCCGGTGGCAAAAACGCAGATAAGACGCAGCTTTTTCGCCCCGTCAAGTTCTCTCTGTCCCAGTTTTACTTTGTTAAGCAGGCAGATATCGGCGTCGGCAAGCCGGGCGGACACTTCGTTCGCGCCGGTAAGGGCATACCGCCTGACCGTTCCGACCGCCGAAAGCGGGGACAGGTCCAGATCCTCTCCGAAGGTTGCCGCGTCGAGCACGGCTATTACCGGACGTTTTTTGTCTGTTTTCATTTTCAAGTCTTCCCGTCGAACGTTTCTTTTCATTTATTATATCATACACGGGACGTTTTAACAATACGCTTTTCCCGCGGCAAGCGTTTTTTATTGATATAATCCGCCGTTTGTAGTATAATATAGGTGAATAAACACGACAAGGCGGTATTGATATGACTGCAAGAAAAAAAGTGCTGACTGTCAGTTCGGCAAATATGGATTTCGTAATGAGCGTGCGCAGAGTTCCCGAAGCGGGAGAGACCCTGCAGGATCCGGGAACCTACTCTTTTATACCGGGAGGAAAAGGCGCCAACGCCGCCGTTTCCTTCAGACGCCTCGGCGGAGACAGCGTCTTCTGCACCCGCCTCGGAAACGACCAGAACGGAGCGAGACTGCGTCAGATATACAACGCTGAAGGCATCGACACGAGATTTATCGCGACCGACCCCCAGGCGCCGACGGGACTTGCCGCTATTATGGTGGAACCGACGGGACAGAACAGGATAATCGTTTTCCCGGGAGCCAATCTTATGATTTGCGAGAAGGACATCGACGCCGCCATGCTGTCAAAACCCGACGCCCTCTTCATGCAGATGGAGATCTCCCACGAGGCGGTCCTGACCGCGGCAAGATACGCGTCCGAAAGGCAGGTCCCCATCTTCCTCGACGCGGGTCCCGCCGATCCTTCCTTCCCTCTTTCCGAGCTGCCTCCCCTTGAAGTCTTCTCGCCCAACGAGACCGAAACCGAGATATTCACCGGCATACGTCCTTCGGATCCCGATGCCTGCCTGCGTGCGACGATCGCTCTTTCGGCAAAGGTCGAGGCGCATTATTACGTGATAAAACTCGGCGGCAGAGGATGCTATATCTACGACGGAAAGTATTATCACTGCCTGCCGGCATACGATCTGCCCGTCGTCGACACAACGGCGGCCGGAGACGCCTTCACCTCGGCTCTGACGCTCGAATATCTGCGTTCTGGAGACATCGAAAGAGCCGGAAAGTACGCGAACATCGTCGGCTCTCTTTCGGTCGGCGTCAGGGGTGCCCTGCCGTCACTGCCGACCGAAGCCGCGGTCGAGCGTTTCGCCGCGGAAAACGGCATTTTCGACTGATATGTACTCTTTCTCTCCTCCGCCGGAAAAATCCCGGGGGATTGCCTTTTCAATCCTGTCTTTAGCGCTTTCCGCGGCTTTTTTCGTCACTGCCGCCCGAGCCGGGGACGTCGCGCGGATACTGCTTAACTGCCTCGGTATTTGCGTTATCGGCGTTTCGGTACTGATAATCCCGCGCGCCTTTTTCACCGTTTACACCTACTCGCTGGAAAAAACCGATACTCCGGGAGAGTACGATTTCGTCGTGACCGAGCGAATCGGGAAAACGCTGAGAACCGTCTGCCGGGTCGGGGCTTCGGGAGGAACGCTTTCGGAAGAGCGTGAAAAAAAGACGGTCCGGATCTATTCCTACCGTCCCGCTCTTTCCTCTTTCGCGACCGTTTATTTCGAACCGCGCGAGGCGGACGGAGAATACCTGATCGCCTTCTGTCCCGACGACGAGATGAAAAGACTGATCTATATGCTTCAGTAACAGTAAACGGAAAAGTATGGGGCTGTTTAAAAAGTCAACTTTTTAAACAGCCCCGCAAATTCGGCGGACGGGAATCCGCCGAATTTGCGCGAGAAGTTCGGTTTTTGCCGCTTTTCAGTTCGCGTTCCGGCGAAAAATCGCGCAAAAACGTCGCGGCCTCGCGACGAGAAATTACTC
>CACZSP010000335.1 GCA_902783905.1 uncultured Ruminococcus sp. | reverse complement strand
GTGTTTGTGAAGGATCGCCTTCGGGAAACCGGTGGTCCCGGAGGAGAAATAGATGGCAGCGAAATCCTCTTCAGTCAGAGTTCCGGCGACCGCAGGCTTGTCCGCGGGCATCCCTGCGGCTTCCGTCAGCAGATCGGACGCGCAGGACGGGATCTCTCTCTTTGCGACTGAATTGACGAACCAGAGCTTTATATCTCCGATCTTCGGGAGGATCTCGTCGATTCTTCCGATAAATTCCTCTCCGTAAATCAAAAGCGACGCGTCGGAAAGGCGCAGGCAGTATTCGATCTCCTCGGCGGTATAACGGTAGTTCATCGGTACGGCAAGCGCTCCCGTCTTGAGAATGCCGAAGTAAACGGGCAGCCATTCAAGACAGTTCATAAGCAGAAGGGCAACCTTGTCTCCCTTTTTCACCCCTTTTGAGATGAGAAGATTCGCGGTCCTGTTAGCTCTTTCGTCGAACTCCCCCCAGGTCATCTCGCGTCTCATACGCGGATCGGTGCCTTCCTCGATCAGACTGAATTCCTTCCAGCTCTCGTTTCTCGGACGGAGCGACGGATTGAGCTCGACAAGCGCGACTTCGTTTTTTGCCTCGGCGGCGTTTCTTTCAAGCAGTTCGGTGATTATCATTTTCATCCTCTTGATAACAGATTATTTCAGTAAAATTATATCACCGCGGGCAACGGTTGTCAAGAAGTCAAAAAACATTTGACAAATCAATGCGAATAATGATATAATTTGATGACGACTCCGCCGGACGGTCGCGCGGTATGGTGCCGAAAGGTATTACCGTGAGGAAAGTCCGGGCTTCACAGGGCAGGATAGCTGATAACGTCAGCCGCGGGCGACCGCCGGGAAAGTGCAACAGAAATAAACCGCCGGCGCCGGAAGGCGCCGGCAAGGGTGGAAAGGCGAGGTAAGAGCTCACCCGTTCGCATGGTAACATGCGTCCGCTGTAAACCCTATCCGAAGCAACACCGCATGGGGATCGTTTGCCCGACGCATATCCCCGGGTGGCACCGGGAAAATCCCGGGAGCGGCGCGGCGACGCGCCGCAAAGACAGATGACCGTTCAAGACAGAACCCGGCTTACAGACGGAGTCGTTCCAAAGCAAAACCCGCGCGGATCGCTTTTGCGACCGCGCGGGTTTTGCTTTCGGTATTATTCCGTTTACAGCACGCTGTTGAGGAACTGCTGCGCGCGCAGGGTTTTCGGCGAATCGAACAGTTCCGACGGAGTTCCGCTTTCGGCGATTACCCCTCCGTCCATGAACAGAACCCTGTCGGCTACTTCACGTGCAAACCCGATCTCGTGTGTTACGACGACCATCGTCATTCCGGCCTCAGCCAGCTTTTTCATAAGATCGAGAACCTCACCAACCATTTCGGGGTCGAGCGCCGAAGTCGGCTCGTCGAAAAGCATAACCTCCGGGTCCATGCAGAGGGAACGCACGATGGCGATTCTCTGCTTCTGACCTCCCGAAAGGGTCGACGGATAGGCGTCCGCCTTTTCTGTCAGCCCGATTTTCCCGAGAAGATCCATCGCTTTCGCCTCCGCCTCTTCCTTCGTTTTCTGCTTCAGCTCGACGGGAGCGAGGGTCATGTTCTGCAGGACCGTTAAATTGTTGAAAAGATTGAAATGCTGGAAGACCATACCGATCCTCGCCCGGGCGAGATTTTCGTCAAGTCTGTAACGTTTTCTGAAATCCCGCATCGCGGAGGAATATGCGCTCCCCTCGTTTTTCTCGTGCAGAAGGTCCTTTTCCTTGATGAGGGCGATCCGCGCGGCGTCGTCCATGCCCGGATCCTGCTTTGAAAGCAGTTTTTTATACGTTCTCGACAGCCTGATTATTTCTTCGTGGAGATAGGGATCGACCGGAGTCAGCAGGTTGTCTTTGAACCAGACCTCCCCGTACGTCGGCCTTTCGAGAAGGTTCATACAGCGGAGCATGGTGGATTTACCCGAGCCGGACGCTCCGATCACCACGACCTTTTCACCCTTTCCGATCCCGCAGGAGACTCCCTTCAGCACCTCCAGCTTTCCGAAATACTTGTAAAGGCCGCGCACCTCGATTATATTACCGTTCATTTTTCTTCAGCCTTCTTTCGATAAGATGCTGAACGAGGGTCAGCAGCATGACCACGGCAAGATAGACGAGAGCCGCGAAAAAGAGAAAGACGAGATAGCATGCCGGCGTCGCCAGCCCCTGCTTTTCGGCCATTCCCAGCAGATCGTATTTCTGGGTGGAATTGACCTTCAGCACGATGTAACTGACAACGCTCGTTTCCTTTACGAGAATGATTATCTCGTTGAAAATCGTGGGGACGACGGTTTTTATCGCCTGAGGGATGACTATTCTGCGCATCGTCGTGACCCAGGACAGACCGAGACTTCTCCCCGCTTCATTCTGTCCGGAGTCCACCGAATTGATTCCCGAGCGGATTATTTCCGCCATATACGCTCCCGAGTTGATACCGAAAGCGATTATCGGGACGAGCAGATTCGTGGACATTCTTTTGAATGAAACGAGTACAGAATTGTACAGGATAAGCAACTGTACGAGAGTCGGCGTTCCCCTGATCACCGTGATATAAGTGACGGCGATCGCGTCAAGCGCCTTCATTACCGGATTCTTTTTCGGAGCTATGCGGATAACGGCGAGAAGAACGCCGATAATGAACCCGAGAACTACGGCTCCGAAGGCTATTAACAGGGAATATCCGAGGCTTTCCAAAAACAAGCCCCGGAGATCCCACAGTTTTGCGATTTTATCCGCAAAAGTCATAACGTATTATTCTGTTTCTGTTTCTTCTGTTTCGACCGCTTTCAGCTGCTGTGCTTGACGGTGTACTGGTCGATCAGTCCGTCCTCGATCATCTTCTTAAGGACCTCGTTGACCTGCTTTACGAGATCGGCGTTATCCTTGTTGAAATACATAACGTATGATTCCATCTCGGCGTCGAGGCTCCAGCACTGCAGGGTGTCCTTGTCCTTGCAGATCGCCTCGGCGGGCATCTTATCGATCACGACGGCCGCGACGGTCGTGCCGATATCCTGCGAAGCGATGATCGCGTTGCTGTACTCTATTGCTTTGGCGGCGGTGTTCTCGATGCTTTCGGCTACGAGATCGGCTCCTGTCGTTCCCTTCTGAACGCCGATCGACTTTATATCCGATCCTGCGACGTACGCGACGGCGTCGGCCAGTGCGACTTGATCGCCCGCAAACGTTCCCTTGGGAGCTATGATGTACTGTACGGACGTCGCGTAGACGTCGGATGCGAGAGCGACTTCGTCGCGCTCCGCCTTCTTGCTCATTCCGGCGGCGCCGACGGCGAATTTGTCTTTGGCGACCTCGTTGAGGATTGCGTTGAATTCGATGTCGTTGACGACGACCTTGTATCCCAGCTTCTCGCCAACGTAGTTGACGACGTCGATATCGACTCCGACGACGTTGCCCTTGTCGTCAAGATACTCATAAGGAGGGAATCCCGCGTTGGTGTAAACGTTGAGGACTTTTTCCTCTGTTTTCCCGCAGGATGCGAGAAGGACGCACGCGGCAATCATAACCGCCGCAAGAATGACCGATAATACTTTTTTCATTGTTCTATCCTTTCGAATGACACGTCCGCCTGACCGGCGGGCTTTTTGTATGCACAATATTATAGTGCATAAAAATCCAATTGTCAAGTGTAAATCAGAAAAAACCAGGAATATTTTCAAAAAAAGCAAAATATAATACGAATATATTCAGCAAAGAACGAATATCAGCCCTTCCGGCCCCTTCCTCTCCT
>CACZSP010000334.1 GCA_902783905.1 uncultured Ruminococcus sp. | reverse complement strand
CGCCCTTTTCGTCGGCGGAGACGCGCTTAAGAACGTATGGGTGTTCATCGTCGCTCCTCTTTGCGGCGGAGCGCTGGCGGCTCTCTTTTACAAGTTTATTTCCGACAAAAAATGAACTTTGTCCTCTGTCGCTGACCGGCGGCAGCGGATAATAAGACAACGGCAATACCGCCGGGTCCGACGTACGCGGACCCGGCGGTATTATTCGGTGCGCTCGGCATGCGCCGGATTTTGTTTTCGGTGAATAGTTCAGTCCAGCGGGATCGAGACGTTCCCGTCGGCGGCAAGGTAAACCTGTTTGGCGCTTTTTGCGGCGGTCGCCGCGGGACCTTTGTTTTTATAATTCTCGTAAAGAGAGGACGACGAAGGCCAGAGGCAGACGTCCGCCGAGACGAAGCCGTAAACGCTGTCGGAGGCACCGTTCGCGTATCCGTGATGCGCCAGCTGAACGATATCGCTTTTCAGGCGCTCTCCGTACATTCCGGCAAGGAAGGCGGCGGCGTCGGTCTGTATATCGGTCAGAAAGAGGGCGCTTTTTTCCGCGCTGACGCGGAATACCATTGCGGTGTCGTTAAGGCAGCCCGGAGTCGCGGGATAATAGTCGGCGCAGGTGTAAAGAAACTCGAATTCAACTCCGCCGACTGTTATCCTGTCGCCCGTCTGAGGCGCAAGGCGCAAAGCACCCGTGAATTTCTTCAGAGCCTCGTTCCCGGTGCGCTGTTTTTCGTTGTTTACCGGAGTGAACACCCGGGCGTCGTTTGCGCAAAGCGCCCCGAGCTCGGTTTTATCGGCGTATTTCGACGCGAATCTTACAAACGCTCCGGTGTGGTCGCCGTGGGCGTGGGAGAGTATCCAGAGGGAGATTTTCGGCTTTTCCGCCCGGCTTTTTTCCTTCAGGACGCTCCAGATGAGATCGGCGTCGGCGTCGCAGTCGTGTCCGCCGTCGATGACGGCAAAGGTGCCGTCACGCAAAAGGATCACGTATCCCATCCCGACGTCGCTCGTCGAGTGATCGTTCGCCAGCTGTATCAGCTCGGCGGTTCCCGTGTACCGCGTTTTATCGTCTATCGTATAAACGTTCCTTTTCGCGGAATCGGTGACGACGCGCAGGGTTTTCGCCGTTTTGTCGACGGTAATATGCAGTGCGGTATAGTCTTTCGAAAGGCAGTAAAAGGTCAGCCGGCCCGACTCCCGGCTGTCAAGCAGAGTCCAGCCGTCGGCGGAGAGGGAGGAGAGATATTCCTCCGCCGCCGCGAGCAGTTTGTCGCGGCTTCCGGCCTTCCGTACGACCGCCTGGGCGTCTCCGTCCAGCGGACGGGAAAACGTCTGCCCGAGAGCTTCAATGCCCTCTGCGGGCGCCGCAGGCGCCGTCTCGTCGGTGACGGCGGCTGTATCGGCCGGAGTATCCGCGGTTTCGTCGGGAATTTCGCGTTCACAGGATGATAATACAGGCAGCAACGCCAGCGCGGCGGCGAGAATCAGCGTGATGAGACGTTTGTTCATAAGGACGTTACAGAAGCGGAAGTATCTCCTCGCGGACGATTTTTCTCATGTTTCCGTCCGGTTCGCGATAGGGGCTGCGGGCGCGGCCCATGGGGATGCCCATCTGAGTCAGCACTTCCTTTTCGCCTTCGGCGACGCCGATTTTTATCAGCGAGCGGATGATTGAATTGGCGCATGCCTGTTCGGCGCGGGCCCCGCCGATATCTCCCGCGGCGAACTTTTCGCGCATGCGGATGAATTTGTCGGCCATGAAGTTGTACGTGCTTCCGATGCCTCCGTCGGCGCCCATCACGAGGCCGCAGAGGAACATTTCGTCGTAGCCGTTGTAAACGATTTTTTCGGGGTACGCCGCCTTGAAGGTCTGGAGAGCGAAATAATCGTTCGACGTGTGCTTGACTCCGATGAATCCGTCGTCCGAAAGGAACTGTCCGATCTGATCGACGGTCAGGTTCACTCCCGAATTGCCCGGGAAATTGTAAACGACCATCGGCAGTCCGACGGCGCGCTGGATCGCGAAATAATGATCCTTTATCTGATCGAACCCGAACTTGTAGTAAAAGGGTGCGACGGCGGAGATCGCGTCGTATCCGAGAGATTTTGCGTAAAGGCCGAATTCGATCGCCTTTTCGGTGGAAATCGCACCGACGTGCGCGATGAGCGTCACCCGCCCGGCGCATTCCTCGGCTACGGTACGGTAGGCGAGTTTTCTTTCCCCGTCGTCAAGCAGGAAGACCTCGGCGGTGCTTCCGTTGACGTAAAAACCGTCGACGCCCTGTTTTACGTTAAAATCAACAAGGCGGCGCAGCGAGTCCTCGCAGACCCTCCCGCTTTCGTCGAAGGGGGTCAGCAGTGCGGGGAAAATACCCCTGAATTTATCAAACATCTTTCAGCTTCCTTTCAGAGAATTCCAGAGTTCGTTGAATTTCTTTTCGATGTTTTTTCCGTTGGCGTTGTAAGCCCTCTGAAGGTTCGGTTCGCCGGATTTGAGCAGATCGGTGTAATATCCGAGACCGCTGAGTTTCGACGAGGGATCGACGTATCTCGCCACGTCGAAATAAGCGGTGTCGCGCATCAGCCGGTACATCCGGACCGAGTCGGCGTCGCGCAGGATGCGGTTGTTGAAGTAGGTCTCGATGAAGGCGTCTTTGACGTGCAGATAAGACGCCGCCGACATCGCTTCGATGATATTTCCGGCTCTGTCAAGATCGGGACAGCTCATTGGAACCGCCATTATTCCGCCGTGCGTCACGGTTATGTAATCCTTCTGGTTTTCGTCGTATTTCGGGTAGGGAAGATAGGCGTAGCGGAAGGTTATCCCGCGAAGATCGTCGGGGTCGCTCGAATAGACCTCGAACAGGGCGCGACCCGAATTGAAGATCGTGTAGTTCACGCCTTCCTGAGTGTAGGTGTCCGGGCTGTGCTGGAGGGCGTTCATCTTTTCGACCATCGACTGCAGCCGGTCGCTGTTGAGATTGAAGATAAAACCGTCGGTTCCGGTGCGTACCGGGCTTTCGTCCCAGTTGTTGATCAGCCGGGAGGTGCCGTTGACGGTCGTCACAAGGCCGTAGGTGTCGGAGGCGTCTTTCACTCCGTCGTTGTTTTCGTCGATATAAACGTTTTTGATGTATTCCATCAGTTTATCTATCGTCCAGTCGCCGCTGTCAACGAGGGCGTAGGGGTAGGGAAGCTTGAGAGAGTCGAGCATATCAAGGTTGCAGAGATATCTGAAATGCTGCTGTACGGGATACGTCAGGTCGCTGACGGCGATATACTGCTTTCTGGCAAAGCAGAAGGCGGTGTTCGCCGACTGGTTGTACCAGGGCTCTTCGAGATTAACGAAGGGCAGTTTTCTCCAGTCCTCGACGGCGTTGGTCGTTATCAGCGTGGCAAGGTTGGTCGTCGCCCAGAAGCAGACGAGATCGTAGGTGCCGTCCCCCGAGGAGTTTGCCGCCTGGATCTTCGAGATGAGCTGTGTCTGAGCGAATTTAACTTCTTCGATTTTCACCTTCAGCATTTCCTCGATCTCGGCGTTGCGCCTGAAGGCGGCGTCGTTGAGGAGGGAGCCGGTTTCGCTTTCCGCGGTCAGATACACGTTCCAGGTCGCGGCATCGTATGTCAGGATCGTGAAGGTTCCGCCGCCGTAATTCGCGGTTTTGTCGATATTGCGGAAGGGATCCGCCGCCTTCGTTTCCTCGGCGGTCTGACTTTCGGTCGCGGAAGCCTCAGCCGATCCTGAGCCGGAAGGTTCGGTTTGCTGATCCGCCGGGTTTGACGCGCAGGCGGCAAACGCGACGAGCGCCGCGAGGGCGAGCAGCAGGGCGATCGTTTTTTTCATCGTTTTTTTATCCTTTCTTCGTGAGGACAATATCTTCCGGTCGCAGGCTGTACCCGCGTATCTGCGCCTTCGGCGCGTCGTCCATGATATAGTTGACGATATAAATTTCACCGTCCGGGAACTGGACCCATCCCGAGTATCCGAGATCGCTGTCCGGGCTGCGGTCGTAGTCGATCGGCATTATCCGGCACGCCATCTTTTTGCGGTCGGTCTCGAGCGCCGTTTCGTCGTCGAATACGGCGGCAAAGAAATTCTGCGTTTTGGTTCCCATCCAGCCCTTTCCTCCCTGGAGGAAACGGTAGGTCAGAAAGACGCGTCCGTCAAGAAGATGCCCGCTGACCGGGCGGTGGCAGCCGGGTATCGGCATTTTTACGACGGGGCCCCACGAAAGACCTCCGTCGTATGAGACTGTTTTGAGACAGTCGATGCCGAGCCCCGAGTTTTCCCTCATAAAGCAGACGAGAGCGTCGCTCCCGACCGGCAGCACCGACGCTTCGCAAAGGTTGTATCGGGGGTCGTCGGCAACGGTGACCGGCTCCGACCAGTTCTTTCCGTCCGGGCTGTGTATGAGACGGACGAAAAGCTTTCCGGTTTCGGGGTTTCTCGAATGGTTTACGATTATATGCTTTCCGTCCGGGAGAACGCGGTACTTGTCGGGAACTATCCCCGGGTGCTTCAGGATCTCCGGCTCGGTCCAGTGTTCTCCGTCGGGAGTGCCGCGCATTATATACTGGACCGTTCCGTCGCCGTCCTCGTATTTTCCGGTTCCGTCGATGCGGTCGACGATGAAACGCAGGGTACCGTCCGGCATGACCGACAGACGGCTGTTATTGAAATAAAAGTCGCGGTCGCCGTATTCGGTCATCGGCATTTTCTGCGACCATGTGCGGCCGCGGTCGTCGGAATGCGTGATGACGATTCGCGAGCGGTCGCGGTTGCGGTGGTGGGTGCATTCGGTGAACGTGCAGATAAGTCTCTCTCCCGAGAGCACGAGATCCGGCCACGCCTCGTATACCCCGTCGTCTCTCGAGACGGTGAATATTTTAATATCGGGCATCATGGCTGTTCCTCCGGTCATGAAATAATTATTCTTTCGGATATATTATAAGCGCAAACGTCCGGTTTGTCAAGATTGCCGTGTGATCCGGGAGAAGAAAAAAAGACGGAAAGGCGCGCCGCCGCTTCGCTACCCCAAGGAGAAGGCTTGAGGTGCGACGTTCATTCGGGTGTCGCTGCCGTTGCTGAACGATTGTCGTTATTAGCAGTTATTGCCTTT